>CAYOXR010000151.1:0-2424 GCA_964407955.1 uncultured bacterium
AGGTGCGAGCCCTGGCCGCTCAGGGCGTTGAGCGCGAGCGCCAGGGTAGCGACGAGCGTCTTGCCCTCGCCGGTCTTCATCTCGGCGATGCGGCCGAAGTGGAGCGCGGCTCCGCCGATGAGCTGCACGTCGTAGTGGCGCATCCCGAGGAAGCGCACCGCCGACTCGCGCGTCAGCGCGAAGGCCTCTGGGAGGAGATCCTCCAGAGACTCCTCTCCCTCGAGGTGGCGCCTTTTCAGCTCGGCGAACGCGGCGGCCAGATCGTCGAGCTTCTGGACCTCCGGCTCGAGGGCGTTCACGCGGCCGATGACGTCGTTCTCCAGACGCCTGACTTCGCGATCGTTGTTGTCGAACATTTTCTGGACGAATCCGAGCATTTACGACCTTCCAACGCGCGCCCCCGCCGGCCGTTGCGGCCGCGGCAGGGCTGCGCCTGCAACATGCCAGTTTAGCATCCCCCTGTCGGCATTCCGGTAGGCGGCGCATGCCGCAGCCGGGGCTCAGCGGGGGGGCTCGGGAGGGGCGCGCACCAGAGTCAGGGCGTTGCTGCCATAGCGCTTGCCGCGCGGCGCGGTCGCCCCCTCAGGTAGCGTCAGGGTCGGCGGCTCGCCGCTCGGGTGCTGGAACACGTAGAGGCCGCCCTGTGTCACCGGCCCGGCGTCCAGAACGGCCTGGAAGACGGCGGAAAGGGGTTGCGGGTAGGGCGGCGCCGCGAACGCCACCACGAACGTCTCGGGGTGGCGCGCGGCGAACGCCACTGCGTCCTCCCTGGCGATGTCCACGCTCAGGCCGGCACGGGCGGCGTTGCGGCGGATCACCGCCACGGCCTCGCCGGAGACGTCGACGCAGGTCGCCTGCCAGCCGCGGCTGGCGGCCTCGAGGCCGATGGCGCCCGAGCCGCTGAACAGGTCGAGGAAGGGGCCCCTCGGCTCGAAGGCGAGGATGTCGAAGAGTGCCTCGCGCAGGCGCGACGGGCTCGGGCGGGTACCGCGCCGGGGCGTCTCCAACGGCACCCCCTTGGCACTGCCAGCGAGGATCCGCGGTCGGCTCATGGCGTGAGGGTGTCCGGGTCCATACCGAGCGTCATGCTAGCAGCCGCCTACAGCCCGAGGTACGCCTCCTTGACGCGGGGGTCGCCGAGCAGGGTGTCGGCGGCGCCCGACAGGACCACCTCGCCGCGCTCGAGCACGTAGCCCCGGTCGGCGATGAAGAGCGCGCTGTTGACGTCCTGCTCGACCAGCAGGACGGTGACGCCCTGCTCCTGGATGTCGCTGAGGATCTGCAGCAGGCGTTCGACGATCACCGGCGCCAGCCCCAGGCTCATCTCGTCGACCATGAGCAGCTTCGGAGCCGCCATCAGACCCCGGGCCACCGCGCACATCTGCTGCTCCCCGCCGGACAGGCTGCCGGCGAGCTGCCGCCGACGCTCGCCCAACACCGGGAAGATCTCGTACACGCGGGCGAAGTCGCGGGCCACGGCGGCCCTGTCGCGACGGCGGAATGCGCCCATGCGGAGGTTGTCCTCCACGGACATGCGATCGAACAGCTGCCGGCCCTCGGGGACCTGCACCAGTCCGCGCCCGAACGCCTCGTCGGGGCTGATGCCGGTGGCGCGCCGGTCCTGGAAGCGCACCTCGCCGCCGCGGCTGCCGATGACCCCGGACAGGGCGCGCAGCAGGGTGGTCTTGCCAGCGCCGTTGCTGCCGACCACCGCCACGATCTCACCTTCCTCGACGCTCAGATCGATGCCCTTGAGGACGAGCGCGTCGCCGTACCCCGCGTTCAAGCCCGAGACCTCGAGGAGCGCCATCAGTGCCGTCTCCTGCCCAGGTATGCCTCGATCACCTTGGGGTCCTCCAGCACCTCCTCGGCCGTGCCCTCGGCGATGAGCTCGCCGTACTGCAGCACCAGGAGCCGGTCGGACAGCTGACGGATGGCCTTCACGACGTGCTCGATCACCAGGATGGTGGTGCCCCCGTCGCGGATGCGGCGGATGAGCGCGACGACCTCGTCGATCTCCACCGCGTTGAGGCCGGCCATGACCTCGTCGAGCAGGAGCAACTGCGGCTGCAGCGCGAGCGCCTTGGCGAGCTCCAGTCGTTTGCGGTCGGGTCCACCCAGCGCGTCGGCGGGCTGCTCGAGCTTGTCGCCCAGGCCCACGAACTCCAACCAGTGGGCGGCGGCGTCCCGGGCCTTGCCCATCTCGCGCTCCGGCCTGCGGCCGAACAGCGCACCGGCCGTGACGTTGTCCAGCACGCTGAGTCCTGGGAACGGCTTCATGATCTGGAAGGTGCGGCCGATGCCCAGGTGCGCACGGCGATAGGGCGGGAGGCCCTGGAGGGGGCGCCCCTGGAAGAAGAGTGCGCCGCTGGTGGGCTCCAGCGTGCCGCTGATCAGGTTGATGAGGGTGGTCTTGCCGGCGCC
>CAYOXR010000152.1:0-1884 GCA_964407955.1 uncultured bacterium
GAAGGAGGTGATCGAGTAGTAGTTGGCCAGGTTCCCGGCGATGTCGTGCGGATCGCCCGCACCGTCCTGAACGGCGGGGAAGGCGAAGACGCCGAGATGGCCGCCGTTCACGAAGTCCGGCGCGGCATTGTCGACCGTGCCGTACTCCCAGCTGCCCATCAGCTCCATCGCGGCGCGCCCGGTATAGAGCAGGGCGGCCGGCGCGTTGCTGTCCTGGGTCGTGCTCTCGAACCCCTTCTGGAAGCCGCCGGCCCTCACCAGGTCCTGGATCATGGTGTTGGCCTGGATGAAGGCCTGCGACGACCACGCGCCGCTCTGACCCGCGGCGGCGGCATTGAAGGCCCCGGGGCCGCCCAGTCGGTCGACCAGGTACTCCTCCCACATCAGATCCGGCCACTTGCTGGCGCCGCCGAGCGCGATGGGCGCCACCCCGGCCTGGTTGAAGGTCTTGACGGCGGCGAGCAGCTCGTCCCAGGTCGTGGGGACGCTGACCCCGTACTGGTCGAAGAGCTGCTTGTTGTAATAGAAGAACACCGGCTGCACGTTGTTGATCGGCACGGCGTAGACCTTGCCGTCGAAGGTCGCGCCGGCGAGCACCGACGCCGGGTAACGCGCCTTCCACTGCGGGTCGGCGTCGAGCGCCGCGGTGAGGTCGAAGACCTTGCCGGCATCCACGTACTCCTTGAGGGTGCCGCCGCCCCAGCCGAAGAACACGTCAGGGCCCTGGTTGGCGCCCATGGCCACCACGAGCTTCTGCTTGTAGGGGTCGTTCTGGTATTGCGTCAGGTTGGCGTGCATGTCGCTGTGGGCGGCGTTGAAGTCCTTGACCATGTTGGGCAGGGTCTGGTCGGTGGAGTTTTGGATGATCGCCCACACGTCGATGGTCTTGGGCTGCTGCGCGAGCGCCATGCCGGCGAGCAGGGCTGCGACCAGCGGGAGTATGAGTCGCCTCACGGTTGCTCCTCTCTCCCGGCCTCCCGCGTACAATCGGTCGGGGTGGGTCGGGCTGGATCGGAACGGGTAGCTATGGACGTAGCTACGTTGTCATGCGCTTGACCGAGTGCCTAACGACGAGTTCCGCCTCGAATACTCGACTCACCTCCACTTCTTCCCCCCGCAACGCTGCAAGGGCCAGGTCCGCGGCGGCGCGCCCCATCTCGAGCACGGGTTGCCGCACCGTGGTGAGCGGGGCGTACAGGTAGCGGTCCATCGGCAGGTCGTCGAATCCGACCACGGAGACGTCGTCAGGAACGATCAAGCCGCGAGCACGCAGCACGTCCATGGCCCCGGCGGCCATCTGGTCGTTGCCCGCGAACAATGCCGTGAACGAGGCGCCGCGGTCGAGCAGCCGTCGCATGGCGGACGCGCCGCCCTCGGCCGTGAAGTCGGCCTCCACGACCAGCTCGGGATCTTCAGGCAGGCCGGCCTCCTCGAGGCTCCGGCGGTACCCCAGCAGGCGATCGCGCCCGTCCACCAGCGCCAACGGCCCCGACACGTGGGCGATCCTCCGGTGGCCCATGGCGAGCAGGTGCCGCGTGGCGATGCTCCCGCCCAGCACGTTGTCGATGTGAAGGCACCGGGCGGCCATTCTCGGCACGTAGCGGGCCACGACCACGAGCGGTCTCTCCAAACGGGCCCAGTCCAGCACCTCGGAGTCAGGGACCTGTTGCAGGTAGGCGATGATGGCGTCTGCGTTGTGTCGCGTCAGGAACGCCACGGACTCACGCTCGGCATGGACCTGACCGTGCCCGTCGGTGACGATCAAGTGCATGCCGCCGTGCTCGACCCGCTCCTCGATGCCCTTGAGCATCAGCCCGAAGAAGGGGTCCGACAGATCGGTAACCGTGGCGCCGATGCCGCCGGAGCGCTTGGTGACCAGGCCAC
>CAYOXR010000153.1:0-10492 GCA_964407955.1 uncultured bacterium
CAGGCACACCGAGGTGAGGCCGACTCCGGGTCCGGTGGGCACCACGTAGAACGCGTGTGTCTGCGCCATGCTCCGTCGCTCGCCTCTGCCGCCCGCGAACGCCTCCGCGCTCACCTTACCGCGGGGACGGCTCCCGCCTCAGGGACGAGCGCCCCGCCGAAGCGGCGGATCGTGAGCATGAGGCGTGAGCATAAGGAATGCCACCACGTCGCGCGCGGCGGCTCGCTACACTGACCGCACGCGCGGCCCGGGCGGCTGTGCTCACGGTGTGCCCGTGCGCGCATCCGAGGTACCTCGGAGGAGAAGGGAGACCCACATGAGCGACCCCAGCGCCGAGCAGGGCGTGCCCCCCTCGGCTCCGGAACCGACCCCATCCGCCGCCAGGCGGCAGACCTGGGTCGCCACCGACGGCACCCAGGTGGCCAAGAAGGCGGATGTCACCAGGCGCTTCCTGGCCCTCGTGATCGACATCGTCATCGCCGCGATCCTGAGCGTGATCCCCTTCCTGGGCAATCTGCTCGCCGCCGCCTACCTGCTGCTGCGCGACGGCTTCGACTTCGCATTCATGGACCACCGCTCCGTGGGCAAACGCCTCATGCGGTTGAGGCCCGTGTGTGACGACGGCTCTCCCGTCACCCTGGAAGTGTCCGCTCGGCGCAACTGGCCGCTCGCGGTCATGTCGCTCGCCCTCTTCCTCGGCGTCGTGCCCGTCCTCGGCTTCGTCATCCGGCCCCTGGGCGCGGCCGCGGGCATCGTCCTGGTGGTGTTGGAAGGCTACTTCGCGTTCAACGACGAGCACGGGCTGCGCTGGGGCGACGGCCTGGCCGGCACGCGGATCGTCGAGACGGAATCGTAGCGCTCGCCAGGGGCTGCGGGCGAGACGGCGGCGGCGCCGGGGCGAGCAAGGGGCCCCGCGTCCGCAGGCGAACGGGTGAACCATCGCGCCGTGGAGGTGCAGCGCGCCTCCGGCGGCGCGTGATGGTCTCGGCGTCGGCCGGCACCGCGGCCACGCCCCCTCGATCCCCGCCCGACGTGTTACCAGCGGCCGTGCACCGAGGCGCGGATGTGCGCGTCGTAGATCTCGCGCACGCGTTGCATCGCGACCGGCGGCAAGGCCGGCATCTCGGAAGCGCCGACGTTGTCGCGCACCTGATCGGGACGCCGGGCGCCGGGGATGACCACGCTCACCGCCGGGTGCATGAGCACCCACCTGAGCGCCAGCTGCGCCAGCGTGAAGCCCTCGGGCACCAGCGCCTTCAGCTCGTCGGCGGCGGCCAGGCCGGTCTCGAAGTCCACTCCTGAGAAGGTCTCGCCGACGTCGAACGCCTCGCCGTGGCGGTTGAACGCGCGATGATCGTCCGCGTCGAAGTGCCGCTCGCGGGTCATCTTCCCCGACAGCAGGCCGCTCGCCAGCGGGACCCTCACGATCACGCCGACGTCGTGTTGGCGGGCGCTCGCGAAGAACGCGTCGGCCGGCTTCAGGCGGAACATGTTGTAGATGATCTGCACCGTCGCCACGCCTTCGTGCTCCAGGGAGAGATCGGCCTCTTCCACGGTCTCGACGCTGACGCCGTAGTGGCGGATCATGCCCTCTCGGCGCATGCGCTCGAGCGCCTCGAAGGCCGTATCGGCCCGATAGACGTCTGTGGGCGGGCAGTGAAGCTGCAGCAGGTCGAGCGTCTCGACCCCCAAGTTGTCCAGGCTGCCGCGGGCGAACGCGGCGAGGTGCCGATAGTCGTAGCCGGCCGCCACGTGCGGATCGAGGCCGCGACCGGCCTTGGTGGCGACCTTCACCTCTTCGGGACGGCCCCGCTCCTCCAGGACGGTGCGGATCAGCCGCTCGCTGCGGCCGTCGCCGTACACGTCGGCGGTGT
This sequence comes from uncultured bacterium, assembly GCA_964407955.1. Classification (GTDB taxonomy): domain Bacteria; phylum Deinococcota; class Deinococci; order Deinococcales; family Trueperaceae; genus JASBRS01. Next base: position 1,875 of record CAYOXR010000153.1, read on the forward strand.
CGAGGAACGTGACGCCGGCGTCGAGCGCCGCCCTCAACGTGTCCAGCGCCGCCTCTTCCGTGACCTGTCCCCAGCTGCCGCCGATTGCCCAGGTCCCCAGCCCCACGTCGCCGATCTGGAAACCGGTCTTGCCGAGCCGTCTGGTGTGCATGCGTTGGTGCCTCCGCTCCGGTGCTCGCACTGTCGCACCTCCAGTCTAGGACGCCGGGGCGCGCCGCTCGCGGGACGCCGACCGTCCCGTCGGGGCGCCCCAGTGGCATTGACAAGGACCCTGGGGCGCGCTAGCGTCGAGTCGTCACCAGGGGTGCCCTGCGGGGCTGAGAGAGACCCTTGAACCTGATCCCGGTCATGCGGGCGGAGGAAGCGTGACGCGCCACACTCCCACCTTCCCGACACCGCTGCCGAGCCGGACGCACCCCAGGGTGATGGAAGGGATGTCCATCATGATCGGGTCGTTGCGCCTGCCGTTGCTGGTCGCGGTGTCTGCGTTGCTGCTGCCCTGCGCCGCCATGGCCGAGACCATCACGGTGCTCACGCACAGCTCCTTCAGCGTCTCCAAGGACGTGATCCAGGCCTTCACCGCCAGCACCGGCATCGATGTCAAGTTCGTGCAGGGCGGTGATGCCGGCGAGGTGGTGAACCGCGCCATCCTGACCAAGGACCGCCCCATCGCCGACGTGCTGTACGGCGTGGACAACAGCTTGCTCGTCCGGGCCAAGAACGCGGGCATCTTCGAGCCGTACCTCAGCCCGCGACTCGCCGACGTGGAGCCCGCCTACCGCTTCGATCCGGACCACATGGTCACGCCCATCGACGTGGGTTACGTCAACCTCGTCGCCGACAGGGCCGCCCTCCGGGCCGCAGGCGTGCCGATTCCCAGCCGCCTGTCCGACCTCGCCGAGCCCGCCTACAAGAACATGCTGGTGGTGGAGAACCCGGCCACGTCGAGCCCCGGCCTGGATTTCATGCTGACGACGGTGGCGCACTTCGGCCGGGGCCATCCCGGGGATTGGCTCGACTACTGGGCCGAGCTGCGAGACAACGGCGTGGAGGTCACGAGCGGTTGGGACGAGGCCTACAACAGCGCCTTCAGCCGCTACGGGGGCGGCCGGCCGAGCGTCGTGAGCTACAGCACGGACCCGGCGGCCGAAGTGATCTTCGCCAAGACCAAGTTGACCGAGAGCCCGGTCGAGAGCATCCTGTGCGACGGCTGCGTCTACCGCCAGATCGAGGCGGCCGGCATCCTCAAGGGCACCCGGCACCGCCGGGCGGCGGAGGCCTTCATCGACTTCATGCTCTCCAAGCGCTTCCAGGAGGACATGCCCCTCAACATGTTCGTCTACCCGGTGGTCGAGGGGGCCAGCGTGCCGCAGGCATTCACGCAGTACAGCCCGGTTCCCGGCGGGGCGCAGGTCGCCGATCTCAGCCCTGCGGCGATCGCCGCAGGGGAGCGGCACTGGATCGAGCAATGGACGGCCGTGGTGCAGCAGGGACGCGCGCCCTCGGCGGTACGCTAGCGGGCGTGGACGCGCATCGTCAGGCCGTGCCGCGGCCTGAGCGTCACGGTCGGTTCGGCACGCACGTCCGAGCCCGACACCAGCGTCAGGCGGTAGCGCTGCGCCACCGCGGCGAGGACGAGCGTCGCTTCCATCATGGCGAAGCCATTGCCGATGCACAGGCGGGGCCCGCCACCGAACGGGATGTACGCCATGCGGTGACGGGCGCGCTCGCGCTCGAGCAGGAAGCGGTCCGGGTCGAATCCCTCCGGGTCGTCCCACAACCCCGGGTGTCGGTGGGTGACGTAGGCGCTGATGAGCACGTCGGTCCCGCCGGGAATGTCGTAGCCGCCGAGCACGTCGGCCTCCAGGCTGCGCCGCCCGATCGCCCATGCCGGCGGGTAGAGGCGCATGGCCTCCTTCACCACGCGTCCGCTCACAGCGAGCGCGCCGAGGTCGCCCGCGCCCGGCGGCCGCCCGGCCAGCACGGTGTCGAGCTCCGCCTCGAGGCGACGGCGCTCGAGTGGATGCCTAGCCAGCAGCAGGAAGGTCCAGGTGAGCGCGTTGGCCGTCGTCTCATGGCCGGCCAGGAACAGCGTCATGGCCTCGTCGCGGATCTGAGCGTCGCTCATCCCCTGGCCCGTCTCCGCGTCTCGCGCTTGCAGCAGCAGCGTGAGCAGGTCGTTCGGTGCCGACGCCAGGCCGCGCGCGCGGCGATCACGGACGAGACCGAATACCAGACCGTCGAGCTCCCCCCTGGCACGGGCGAAGCGCACGTTGGCGGGGGTGGGAACGCCCTCGGGGACGTCGAGTACGGCGCGCATTCGGGCGTTGGCATGGCGCAGCGACACCGTCAGCGCGGCGCCCACGCGCTCCGCCTCGCCCGACACGTCGGCGGAGAACAGCGTCCGCCCCACGATGGTGAGCGTGAGACGCATCATCTCGGCCGCCACATCGAGCGGCCGCCCGGTGCGCGACGCCTCCGCCCAGCGCTCGTCGAGCCTGGCCACGGCGGTGTCGACCATGACGTCCGCGAAGGCCTCGACGCGACGGCGGTGGAACACCGGCTGGATGAGGCGTCGCTGGTGGAGCCAGCTCTCGCCGTCGCTGGTGAGCAGGCCGTTGCCCAGCAGCGGACGCATCTTGCGGTACACGCTGTGCTTACGGTAGTTGGCGTTGTTCCCGACCAGTATCCGCTCGATGTCGTCGGGAGCGGCGACGAAGAGGCGCCGCCGGGGCCCAACGCGGAAGCTGAAGACGTCGCCCAGCTGCGCGCGCGAACGCACCAGGAACCGCGGTGCATCCGCCCGCAGCGCGGGGATGGCGCCCACCAGCGCCGAGCCGCGCGCTTCCGGTGGACGCATACGCGGGCGGCTTCGCGGATCTCGCGTCTGAACGGCATGTCCCATGGGCGCTCCCCGGGCGGGCGGCAGCCCGGCCCGGCTGCGATGATAGCGCCGCCCCACGGATCGCGGGCGGCACGGGGAGGACATCATGATGTCGGGACGCCCCGAAGGGCGTCCCGACACTCCCGTCACGCCTCGCTGGGCGGCGGGTCAAGGCAGCTTGAAACGGTCGTTCGTCGTGCGCCTGGCCCAGCTCTCGAGCACCGCGCGCTCATGCCGTATCGAACGGGCGACTGCGCGCGTCGGCCGAGCCTTGGGACGCAAGCGTATCCTTCTCAACCAGCGGAGCATGGCGTGCCTCCTCGCATGCCTAACGGCCGGTGCCCCGGTCGTCGGCTCCACGCGAGAGTTGTACCTGACACCGGCCCACTTTGTCTAGGGGACATCAGCCCGGACGTGCTAGGCACCGTCCCACACGGCGCTCCGCGGCTCATGAAACCGGCCCCCGGCCGCGACCGGCTCTCATGAGAGCCGGTCCGTCGACCATCGTGGCTGCGTCCGCACCGGACCTGCGGGCGGGGCTACGCAAGCCTCACGCGCGCGCGTCCCGCCCCGGGCCGCGGCACCGGCCGGGCTAGGCCGCGAGCGATGCGACCGAGCTGGGTCAGCACCCTCCTGGGCGTCGCGGCATCGGCCTTCCTGGCGGCCTTCTTCCTGCTGCCACTAGGCATGATCCTGGGCCGGAGCGTCACGGACACGAGCGCCCTGGCCGGCGTGGGGTCCAATCCCTTCTACTGGCAGCGCCTGGGCTTCACGACCGGTCAGGCGCTGCTGTCGACGATGCTCACGGTCGCGCTGGGACTCCCGGGGGCGCTGCTCTTCGCGCGCTACGACTTCCCGGGCAAGCGCATGCTCACCGCCGCCTTCACGATCCCCTTCGTGATGCCCACGGTGGTGGCGGGCATCGGCTTCCTGGCCCTGTTCGGACCGCGCGGCCTGCTCGGCGTCGACCTTCGCGACACGTTGCTGCTGGTGTTGCTGGCGCACGTGTTCTACAACTACGCCATCGTCGTGCGCGTCGTCGGAGGCTTCCTCGAGGGCGCGGCGCCGCGCCTCCTGGAGGCTGCCAGCACGCTGGGAGCGGGCGCCTGGCGGGCCACACTGCGGATCAGCCTGCCGCTTGCCCTGCCTGCGCTGCTCGCCGCCGCAACCCTGGTATTCCTGTTCTGCTTCACCAGCTTCGGGGTCATCCTGATCCTGGCGCCGACGCCGCGGCTGGCGACCCTCGAGGTCGAGATCTACCAGCTCACCGCGCACCTGCTGGCGCTCGGCCAGGCCGCCGTTCTGGTCCTCGCGCAGCTCATCGTGGTGAGCGCTGTCACGTTGCTGTATACGCGCATGCAAGCCCGGCTGGCCGTGCCCCTGCCCGGGCGCGCCGAGGCGCTTCCCCGCCCGCGCGGCGGCGCGCGCGCGGTGCTGGGTCTCAACCTGCTGATCGCGGGCGCCCTCATCCTGTCGCCGCTGCTGGCGCTGGCCGTGCAGGCCCTTCAGGGAGCTGGCGGGCGCTTCCCCTCGCTCGAGAATCTCCGCCTGGCCGCCCACCCCAGCAGCATCATCGGCTTCGCGTCGCTGGGCCTGGCGCTCCGCAACTCACTGCTGTTCGCGAGCACGAGCACGGCGCTGGCGCTGGTGGTGGGCTTCGCATTCGCGTATGCGGTGGCACGCGGCCGCTGGCACGTGCTCGACCAGCTCAGCCTGCTGCCGCTCGCGACCAGCCCCATCACGCTCGGCTTCGGCTACCTGCTCGCCTTCCCCGTGTTGGTCGCCCACCCCTGGGGCATCCCCCTGGCACACGCCCTGATCGCTTTCCCGTTCGTGGCGCGAACGCTGCTGCCCGCTCTGCGCGGCCTCGAGCCCAGCCTGCAGGCCGCCGCCGCCACCCTGGGTGCGGGTCCCTGGCACGTCCTCAGGCGGGTGGAGCTTCCGCAGCTCGGGCCCGCCATGCTCACCGCAGCGAGCTTCGCGTTCGCGGTCTCGATGGGCGAGTTCGGGGCGACCCTGCTGCTGGTGCGTCCCGACTACGCCACCCTCCCGGTCGCCATCTACGACCGCCTGGGTCGACCCGGCCCCCAGCACTACGGCGCGGCGATGGCTCTGGCGCTCGTGCTCATGCTGGTCACGGGAGCCGCGATGATGCTCCTGCAGCGGCGCGGGCGCAGCGAGTTCTGAGCCTGGAGGTGGATGGTGTGAACGACGCGAGCAGCCAGCGTAGCCGGCAACCCCCGGGTCGTAACGCGGCGCACCGCGGCCATGAGCGGAGGGTGCAACGGTCGCCACGCCGCGCAGGCGACGGTATGATGCTCCGGATTCCATGAGCCTGCGTCTGGAAGAGCTCCGCAAGCACTACGGTACGACGCGCGCCGTGGACGGCGTGAGCCTGGAGCTCGGCGAGCGCGAGACGCTCGCGCTGCTGGGTCCCAGCGGCTGCGGCAAGAGCACGCTGCTCAGGCTGATGGCCGGTCTCGAAGCGCCGGACGCGGGCCGCGTGACGCTGGAGGGCGCCGACATCACGGCCTTGCCACCGCAGCGACGTCGCTTCGGCATGGTGTTCCAGGACTACGCACTGTTCCCGCACCTGGACGTGGCCAAGAACGTGGCGTTCGGGCTGGTGGAGCTGCGCTGGAGTCGCGACGAGCAGCGCCGACGCGTGAGCGAGCTGCTGACGCTGGTGGGGCTGGAGGGCTACGAGAGCCGCCGCGTGCAGCAGCTGTCGGGCGGCCAGCAGCAGCGTGTGGCGCTGGCGCGTGCGCTGGCACCGCGCCCCGAGGTGCTGCTGCTGGACGAGCCTCTGTCGAACCTCGACCAGAACCTGCGCGACAGCCTCAAAGAGGAGCTTCACGCCTTGCTGTCGTCGTTACCGGTCCGCGCCGTCTACGTCACGCACGACCAGTCCGAGGCGTTCGCCATCGCCCGCCGCGTCGCGATCATGCGGGCGGGGCGCATCACCCAGGTGGGCACGCGCGAGGAGGTCCTCGAACGTCCCCGGAGCGGCTGGCTGGCTCGCTTCCTGGGGCACCGCAACCTCTACTCCGGGGACGCGCTGGCGTCCGTCCCCGGCGCGCCGCGGGCCGACACCGTGCTGCTGCGCGTCGATCTGACCAGCCTGCTGCCGGCCGACACTGGCGCGCCGCCCGCGCAGGGGGCCGCGGCCGACGACGGCACCGTAACGTCGGCCACGGTCCTGCGCTCCAGGCGAGACGGCCTTCGCTGGCAGCTCGACCTGACGCTCCCGACGTGGTCGCTCGAGCTGTCCTGGGAAGGCTACGCGCGCGAGCTCCACGACCCGCCGGCCGAAGGCGACGAGCTGCGCATCCACGTCCCCGGCGATGCGTGGTTGCCGTTGGAGGAGGCGTGAGTGCGCCGCCCGCCGTCAAGGCCGCCGTGCTGGCCGGCGGGCCGGACGAGGCCGGCGCCCCCCTCCGGGCCGCCCTGGCCGACGTCGACCTGGTGGTGGCGGCCGACGGCGGCGTCGCCCTTGCCGACGCCCTCGGCCTGACGCCCGACCTCTGGGTCGGTGACTTCGACAGCACCTCCGACGAGCAGCGCGGCGCCCACCCGGCCCTGCCGCGCCTCGAGTACCCTCGCGACAAGGACGAGCTCGACCTGGAGCTGGCGGTGCAGGCCGCGGTCGACCGCGGCGCGCGCGAGCTGGTCCTTGCCGGCGTGTTCGGCGGGCGCCTCGACCAGACCCTCGCCGCACTCCTCATCGGCGCGCGCCTGAGGCGAGAAGGCGTGGATGTGCGCCTGTTCGGCGGCCCGCACGAGGTGCGGCCACTCGTCGCCGGCGACAGCGTGGAGCTGACCCTGCCGGACGCCACCCTCTTCAGCCTTCTGGCGCTCGACGGCGACGCCGTCGTCGACGTGCTGGGCGCGCGCTTCGAGCTCGCCTCCGCGCGGCTGGCTTTCGGCGTCGGGCTGGGCGTGTCGAACCAGGCCTCTGCGACTCCCGGGCTGCCCGGAGGCCCGCGGATCACCGTGCGATCGGGCACGGTGGCGGTGGTGGTCGAATGGGGCGAGGCGCTCCCCTGACGCATCCGGGTCGTTCGCCCAATTGACGGCCGCCGCCACCACCGCCATACTCGAAGTAACGAACCGGCACCTCACCTCCGGCGTTTGGCGCCAGACGAGCACCCACTCCCAAATCACACGCTCGATCGCTCGCGGTCCCGCCACCGCCGCAAGGTGTGGCATCGTCTAGCCGTTGCGGAAGGAGGGAACCAGGCTGCCACGTTGAACGCACAACCCAATCGAACGTTCACACCTTAGGAGGGATCGATGAAGCGTTCGTGGCTCATCAAACTGGGCCTCGCCCTGTTGCTGGCGTCGGGCTTAGCGTCCGCGCAGCTCGTGTTCTGGACCACTGAGGTCCAACCCGAGCGCATGGCGAAGCAGCAGCAGATCGTGGCCGATTACCAGGCCAAGACCGGGACCAGCGTGCAGCTCGTACCGGTCGAGGAGAGCGACCTGGGACCGCGGGTGACGGCCGCATTCTCGGCCGGCGAGCTGCCCGACGTCATCCTCACGCCGCTCAGCCAGACCATCGGCTGGGCCGACGCCGGCATCTTCGACACCGCCGCGGCCAACGAGGTCGTCGATCGTCTCGGGCGTGGCACCTTCGCGCCCGGCGCCCTCAATCTGGTCGCTTTCCACGGGGACACGGCCCTGGTGCCCATCAGCGGCTGGACCCAGCTCATCGTCTACCGCAAGGACCTCTTCGCAGCGGCCGGGCTGCAGCCGCCCACCACCTTCGCCAACATCCTCGCCGCCGTCAAGGCGCTGGGCAACCCGCCCGACATGTTCGGCTTCGTGGCCGCCACCGACGTCAACAACGACTACATGATGCAGGTCCTCGAGGAGTTCTTCCTGGCCGACGGCGTCACCCTCATCGGACCGGACGGCCACGTCAGCCTCGACCCGGCCAAGACCGTCGAGGTGCTGGACTTCTACAAGCAGCTCGTGGATGCCAGCCCGCCCGGCAACCTCTACTGGCAGCAGTCGCGCGAGCTGTACCTGGCCGGCAAGGCGGCCATGGTCATGTGGTCGCCGTTCATCCTCGATGAGCTCGCCGGCCTGCGCGACGCCGTGCCGGTGACGGCGTACGCAGACCCCACGAGCCCGCAGCTGGCTGAGAACAGCGGCTTCGTCACGCGCGTCGCCGGACCCAGCAACCCCGCGGGTGCCGGCTGGGCGAGCGGCACCTACCTGGGCATCACCGTCGACGCCGACACCGCCAAGGCGCAGGACTTCGTGCAGTACCTGCTGTCGGACGGCTACCTCGACTGGCTGTCCTTCGCCCCCGAGGGGTTCTTCCCGGTGCGACGCGGCACGGCCGCGCAGCCGACCGCCTACGTCGAAGGCTGGGCGCAGCTCCCGATGGGCGTGGACCGCAAGGCACCCATGTCGCAGTTCTACGGACCCGACGTGATCAACAACATCGTCGAAGGCCTGGACACCGGCAGCCGCTGGGCCTACAGCAAGGGTCAAGGGGCGATCATCGGCCGCATGTACGGCAGCCGCGTCATGACCGAGCTGGTGCGGAGCTTCCTGGACGGCGAGCGCAGCGCGACGGACACCGCTGCGTTGCTGCAGCAGCGTATCAGCGCGCTGGAATGACGCTGTGAGACGGTGCGGGGGCGGCGGCGCGCGGTCCTGCCCCCGCCCTGCCTATTCCGGCGGGTGGCCTAGGGAGGGCTCATGAGGCGCGCTCGCAGGCCGA
>CAYOXR010000154.1:0-3076 GCA_964407955.1 uncultured bacterium
AGCAGGGGGTCGCTGGTTCGAATCCAGCCGCCCCGACCACCTTCCGGATCGACCATCTTCAGGACGGAGAGTGCCCGCCCCGACGAGCGGGGCGGGTCCTCGAGCGCGCGTCGGGTCGCCCCCGGGAGGGGTCCGCCGCCGCACCGTCGCGGTCGCTCGCGCATTCTCAGTGGCTGATCGTGGAGCGCACCGGCGCGCGCTCCACGACCGAGCACGCGCTAGCGTCCCCTAACCCGGGGGCACATTGGAGTTGAAGATGTCCCGGTAGATCTTCCAGGACCCGTCGGGCTGGCGCCGGAAGACGGTCAGGAACTTGCCGTCGACGTGGCCCGTCGCGCCCCCGGCCAGCGGCGTGACATCGAGCGTGTACACCCCCCGCGCATAGCCCAGGTCCCCTACGACGGTGATCTCGAGGGTGTGGATGCGGATGTCATCCTTGTTCTTCGTGAGCGCCGGTGCCATCCCCGCTCGGATGGCGTCGAGACCGCTCCGCATGGCCGTGACCGGTGGCATCTGCACGCCGCCGGGCGCCCACAAGGCCATCCAGGCATCGATGTTGCCCGCGTCCACCGTGGCCGTGTAGCGGTCGAGCATGTGTTGGATGGCGGCCTGATCGGCTGACAGGGTCCCGGCAACGTTCTGCGCCCAGACGGAACCGATCACCAGCGCACAGGCCACGATCAGCAACCACACCTCAAGCTTGCGTGTCATGCGTGCTTACCCCCCTTTCAGTGTGATGGAAGGACGTCTTCACCACGCTAGGCCTCACCCCCAATCCGGCCGCCGCTCATCCGACCGCGAACCGTGTCCCGCGACGTCGCGGGTCGCGGCCCATCCAGCTGGCGCGCCGAGCCACGGCGACCCCTACCCCACCATCACGAAGCAAACGACCACGAATAACAGCACGGTAGGCACGCGCAACCGGCACGCGTAAGGGACGAATGTCCCGCCTGGTGCCGGCCTCCCCGTCCCCGGCGAAGCGCCGATGCACCGCTGGGGTCGGGGGCTGGCGCCCCCTGGGGCGGGCCGCCGACCGGACGCGGCTCGAGCCCGCTGGAGCACGTGACAGACGTGCGATGACGCTTGTCCCTATGGTGGCGCCCGAGGACGGCGGTATCTTGCCAGCGGCGTGGCCGCCTACCCACAGGCGGACGCCGACGTGGTTGACTTTGCACTGATGGACGAGCGCCTTCACCGTCGAACGCTCGACGCGCGGCAAGAGGCCGCACGGCGCCTGCTGATCGCCCTGGGCGGCGGCGGGGCGCGCGGCCTGGCACACGTAGGCGTGCTGCTGGAGCTGCAGCGTGCCGGCATCCCGATAGCCGGCATCGCCGGCACGTCGATCGGGGCGATCGTGGGAGGGGTGTTCGCGGCGGGCGGCGAGCCCCGCGAGCACGGCAGGAACCTCGCGCGCATCCTGGCGGTGGCACCCCACAGCCCCTTCCCCGTCGGCCATCGCCACCGCAGCTTCCGGGACTGGTTCGACACCGCGGCCTACCTGCGTGACGACATCTTCGGTCTGGGCCGCGACGACGGGTGCGCCTTGGAGGCCGCCATCCGGGCGTGGGTGGGACAGCGTCGCATCGAGGAGCTGACAACGCCGTTCGCGGCGGTGGCCACCGACGTGCGCTCGGGAGAGGTCGTCGTTCTGGATCATGGCCCGCTCGCGACCGCCCTCCATGCCAGCGCCGCCCTGCCGGGCGTCTACCTTCCGGTGAGCGTCGGCGACCGCCTGCTGATAGACGGCGGCGTGGTAGAAAACGTGCCCGTCCGGACCGCCAGGCGGCTCCCCGGCGATGTGGTGCTGGCCGTGAGCGTGGGCATCGACCTGGAGCCGGTGGTGCCGACCACCGGCCTGGGCCTGCTGGCGCGCGCGGAGGCCATCCGCGCCGCACAGGACGAAGCTTCGGCGTTGAACCAGGCCGACGTTGCGATTCGGGTTCCGCTCCCGGGAAGCGTGGGCGTGTTCGACTTCGACCGCGCGACGGAGCTCATCCACCGCGGCCGCGAGGCCATGCGCGCCAACCTGGAGAGGCTGAGGGCCGCGCTGGAACCGCCAGTCGATTGACGCGCGCGTTCGCTCCGTGGCCCATGAACGGCATAGGGCCGCGGACCGAATGCTGTGGCGCCGCGCCAGGGACCGTCGGATTCGCCGCCACGACGCCCGCCCGCGGGCGTTGCAGCGCCGCGGCGGCTGGCGCGCTCGTAAGCCGTCTCGCGCAGCGGCAACCGGGACATCCGACCTTGACCTCTGCGGCGACCGGAACTCCAGTGTGCCCGCTCTGCAACGCCGGCTCCGAGGGGACGGGTTGGCCGTTGCGGGCATCGCCCAAGCATCCTCTTGCGCCCTCGTGGCGCATCGAGGGGAGGGGCGACATGGCAGAAGAGCAAGCCCCGATTGCGAGCATGAGGCGGGACGTGGTGGTCGGCATCCGAACCGAAGCGGCCATCGCGGTGGGCGCGGCAGCAGCGGTGCTGGGCATCCTCGGCCTGGCAGGCGTGCTGCCGGCGGTGCTCGCCGAGGTGGCGGTGGTTCTGGTCGGAGCCTCCTTCATCGCCGCTCAGGGCAACGCCGCGGGACGCTACGAGCCCGCGCTGTCGACAGCGGAGCGCCAGCAGCTGCGCGCGCTGCCGCTCGCGGGCGACGTCACGAGCGAGTTCGTCGGCGGCCTGGCAGGCGCCCTCATGGGCCTGCTGGCGCTGCTGGGAGTGGCGTCCACGTCACTGCTGGCCATCGCCATCATCGTTCTGGGCGCCGTGGCCATCATGAGCGGCCGCAGCCATGATCGCGTGGCCGCCATGTTGATCGAGACCACGGACGCCTCGCCGCGCGTCAAGGCGATCGCTCGCGAAGCGGCCGGCGCGTCAACGGGCGCGCTCCTGCTCATCGGCATGGGTGCGGTGGCGCTCGGCATCCTGGCCTTGGTGATCACCACCAACGGACTCTCGCTGGTGTTGGTGGCGTCGCTCGGCCTGGGCTTCGGCGTCCTGCTGGAGGCTGCATCCCGGTCCGCACGTACCGTGTAGGCCTAAGGCCGGTCACCATGAGTTGCACGGGGGGTGGGGGGGCGGGGTT
>CAYOXR010000155.1:0-1724 GCA_964407955.1 uncultured bacterium
ACGACACCTGGACGCTCTCGGCGGCGTGTTGGATGAAGTAGATGAGCACGCCCAAGCTCGCCAGGGTGAGCAGCAACGCGACACCCACCGACACGTGCGGGACGAAGGCGCTGACGCCCAGCTGCGGATCGGCGCTACGCACCGTTCGCAGGACCATCAGACAGTACAGGAAGGTGGCCACGAACGTGCCCAGGGCCGCCTGATTGCCGCGGTCGCGCATGAAGTTGCCGACCAGGCGCGGACCGAACTGCTGGGAGGCGAGCGAAAGCCCGACCAGCGTCATCGAGAACACCACGCCTGCGACGGTGATGAGCGAGCCGGCCACGGTGCTGAGCAGGGCGCGCGCCCCGTCGGGATGGTTGAGCCCGCCCAGGACGGCCAGGCTGGGCAGCGCGCCCTGGGCGTACGAGCCGTCTATCGCCAGGGTCGCGGCCGACAGCAGGAGAGCGGCCACTGCCATCACCGTGGGCAGGAACCAGTAGCTCGAGCGAAGCCGATCCAGCCAGCCGAGAAGACGCGTTTGCACGGACCCTCCGTCCCGTCCCCGCCATGCACTTTTGCCGGGCCGGGACGGCCGTTTCCATGCTAGCAGCGCCGGCCTGGGCGACTCCCGGGCCCGGGCTCAGAGCACGTAGCGGCTCAGGTCTTCGCTGTCGACGATGCCCTCGAGCTTGCGGCGCACGTACGCCTCATCGATGGTGACCGTGCCGAGCTGCGTCCCGAAGGAGACGTCCTCCAGCACGGTCTCCAGGATGGTGTGCAGACGTCGCGCGCCGATGTCCTCGACGTCGCGGTTGACCCTCTCCGCGTACTCGGCGAGGGCGACGACCCCCGACTCGTCGAAACGGATGTGCGTGCCGTCCACCGCCAGCAGCTCCGTGTACTGCTTGGTGAGGGCGTGCCGCGGCTGCGTGAGGATGCGCTGGAAGTCGCCGGCCCCGAGCTCCTCGAGCTCGACGCGGATGGGGAAGCGCCCCTGCAGCTCGGGGATGAGATCGCTCGGCTTGGAGACGTTGAACGCGCCGGCGGCGATGAACAGCATGTGGTCGGTCTTCACCGGTCCCTGACGGGTGTTCACTTGCGTGCCCTCGACCACGGGCAGCAGGTCGCGCTGCACACCCTCGCCGCTGACATCGCTGCCGCCCGTCCCCTCGGAGCCGGCGATCTTGTCGATCTCGTCGATGAACACGATGCCCATGTTCTCGGCGCGGTACACCGCCTCGCGGCCAACGGCATCGTGGTCGATCAGGCGGCCGGCCTCCTCGTCCTCCAGCACGCGGCGTGCTTCGCGCACGCTGAGCGAGCGCCGGACGCGGCGCTGTGGCATGAGGTTCGAGAGCATGTCCTGGAGGTTGATGCCCATCTCCTCCATGCCCGGCATCATCACGCCGGAAGGCTTCTCGTCGGCTACCTCGACCTCGACCGAGCGGTCGTCGAGCTTGCCGGCGTCGAGGAGGATGCCCATGCGCTCCCTGCCCTCGGTCGTACCGCCGGGCAGCAGCGCATCCAGAAGCCGGTCCCGTGCTGCGGCTGTGGCGCTTCCACGCACCTCCTCCTTCTTCTCGGCCTCGACCATCGCCACCGCCGCGCGCACCAGGTCGCGCACGATCGACTCGACGTCGCGGCCGACGTAGCCGACCTCGGTGAACTTGGTGGCTTCCACCTTCAAGAAGGGCGCCTTCGCCAGGCGCGCCAGGCGCCGCGCGATCTCCGTCTTGCCGACG
>CAYOXR010000156.1:0-11514 GCA_964407955.1 uncultured bacterium
GGGCTACCGGCTGGCTGGCGACGACGCGCTGCACGCCACCCGCGCGCTGCGCAGCTCGCTGCACGGCTTCGTGTCGCTGGAGAACGCCGGCGGCTTCGGGCTGCCGCTGGCGCTGGACGAGAGCTTCCGCCGCCTCATCGACATGCACGACGCCGCGATGCGAGACACCGCGACGCACGACACCGCGACGCACGACACCGGCGCCGGCTGAGCCGCCGACGCGCGCCCTGCCGCGGAGACCGGAGGGCGCCAGACCCGGGCCCTGTGCCGGGCCCTGTGCCGGGCCCTCTTCCCAGGCCCTCCACCTGGGCCCGTGGCGTGACCGCGCTCGGCGCCGTGCAGGGCCACCTCCAGACGGCCCGCGCCGCCGCTGCCGTGGCCCCCAGGCGAGCGTTCGCACGGCTACGGGCACCTCGTGCGTCGCGAGACCGATACGCCTAGAGCAATCGCCCCGCCCGCCGCCACGTCGACAAGATCTGGTAGGCGTGCCCGGCCTCATGCTCGACGAGATGGAAGACGGCCCACTCGGGGCTGACATCGTAGTCCTCGCCGTGCGGGCTCCGCAGGGTCGGCCAGTCTTCCGGCGTGAAGCCCCGCAGCTCATCCATGACGACCGTGTGCGACCGCTCCAGACGCTACAGGTGCTCCTCGAGCGGCACCCCGAACACGGCGCTCAGCCGGCCGTTGGCATCGTGCGCCGCGTGCGGGAACAGCGAGGCCATCGCCTCGGGGAGGCTCGTCCGGCCGCGGAGGTCGAAGAACACCCACCCCAGCTGGACGCCGGCGACGTGATGGAGAAGCGAACCGATCGCGTTGTCACCACCGGCCCCTCCCAGTCGAGCGTGCGCTGGTCGATGCCCTCGACGGCCCGCAGGGTGATGCGCCGGACGCGCCCGAGCGCGTCGAGCCAGCGCCCGATCTCCGGCTCGACGCCGGTCACGGGCGTCAGTTCCAGCTTCCATCGCTCCTGCTTGCTCGGCATGTCGCCTCCTTCTCGCGGACACGAGCACCGGGGCCGGCGCGGCGGGGGCGGCGTGGCGAGGGACGGCGCGCCTGCCAGCGACCCGTTGCCGGGGCCCGCTCCACGGCGCCGCGCGAGAGGCCGCCGTCGCCGTCACGGCGCGCCGACGGGGCAACGACACGTCGCCGGGGCGCCGAGGATCGTCCGGATCCGGCGTGGACAAGGGATTCTCCTCCGCCTGATCCGTGCTCAACGCCAGCTCGGAGGCCAGTCGAAGTACGACGCGAAGGTGTACGCGATCAGGTCCTGCTGGTCGCCGGGGGACAGGTTCGTGTAGGTGGAACCTGCCACGGTGGCCATCAGCTTGCGCACCTGGTCGGGCGTATGCGTCAGCACCCAGGAGGCGCTGCGGAGGTCCTGCAGGTCGTGCCAATGAAGCAGCGCCACGCGCACCGCTTCTGCCTGCAAGCGCTTCTGCGCTTCGAAGGCGAGGCTCTCGCCATGCCTGATGTCCGCGCGGGTGTCGGGCAGGGTCCACACGTACGCCGTCACATCCCACGCCTTGGTCAGGTCATTCTCGGCGGCAGGGTGATCGAGCATCCGCCCCATGCTGATGCCGGCGACCTCCGCGGGCGTGTAGGCCGAGCGCCAGCTGGCCGTCCTGAAACGGATGCTTGCCGGATGGCACGCCGCACAGGCCGACGCGTAGCCTGCCTCGCCGGCCACGATGCTGGGCATCGTCGTGCTGAGCGGCGGCGGGCCCGAGGGCGTCGCCTTCTTGCCGTTGGGGGCCGCCCACCCCGCCGTGCCGGCAACGAGCGCGATGACGACCAGCGTTGCGGCCAGCGCGATGGTGTCGCGGCCAGCGTTCCCGTAGCGCCTCAAGCGGCGCCTCCCTCCTGCCCCGGCCCGTGCCGGGCTCCGTCGGCCAGGGTCACGCCTTCGGGCCGGCGACGGCGGCCCCGCGGCCGTCCACAGGCGCGCCTCCGGCCGCCGGGCGCAGCAGCGTGGCCAGCGTGCGGGCCCACTCTCGGATCGCGGACCAGTCGCGGATGTCGGTGGCGGGTTCCTTGCCGGCCAGACGGTCGAGCGGGAAGCGCAGCAGCGCGGGGTCGAGCTTGCCGCCGAAGAGTCGGAAGCCGATGGGCTCGAACCATCCGTAGCGCGCCAGCTCCTTGTCGAGCTGCGCGCGGGAGGCCTGCCATTCCTTGTCGTCGAGGGGGTCCTTGACGGGCCCGAGCGCGAAGACGGCGACGGGCCGTTCGCCCAGGCTGCGTTGGTGGCGGGCGAGGAACCGGCGCGCGCTCTTGTGCCACCGGAACATGTACAGTGCCGCCCCCATCACCACGGCGCGGTACGGCTCGAGGCTGCGCACGGCTTCCATGGGCTGGACGGCGATCTCCAGGCCCTCCTCGCGCAAGGTGGCGGCGATGGCTTCGGCGACCTCGCGGGTCGAGCCGTAGCGGCTGGCATAGGTGACGAGAACGGACTCCACCATGGGGTTCACGCTCCTCCGCGGGCCGGCGTCCGGCTCAGCGGGTCCGGGACGCCTTCATCGCACCGGCGCAGCGTTGGTGACGATGTCTCGCGATGGTCACTGCCGGCACCCCCTCTGTAGGCCCTCGGGCGGCTTCCCGCCAGAGGGGAATGTCCCTCTCGTTGCGTGGGCCCAGCGGCGGGGCGCATGCCATGCCCCACAACGTCCACCCCTACGCCGTGCTCGACGCCGGCGAGCCCACCGTCTACGCGCGCGG
Organism: uncultured bacterium; assembly: GCA_964407955.1. Taxonomy (GTDB): domain Bacteria; phylum Deinococcota; class Deinococci; order Deinococcales; family Trueperaceae; genus JASBRS01. The sequence goes on from CAYOXR010000156.1 coordinate 2,716, forward strand.
AGAACGTCCCAACACGTGCGTTCCCCGCAACCGCAGCGGGCCCGCAATGACACTTTCATGACACTCTCCCCCGCCGCGCGTCCGTAGGATGGGGCTTCGTGGAGCGGCTGGCACTGATCGGGGTCTCGCACCGCCGCGGCGGGGCCGGGGCCCTGGAAGCCTATCAACAGGCCTACGCCGGTCCAGGCGAGGAACGCCTGGCACGGGCCGGCCTGCGTGAGTTCGTGCCGATCGTCACCTGCAACCGCTGGGACGTCGCCATGGTGGTGCCCGAGGGCTACGAGGTGGACGCGCTGCGCCGCCGCCTGGCGCTCGAGGGCCAGCAGCGGCCCTACGCCTTCGTCGGCGACGGGGCGCTCGAGCAGCTCGCGCGCGTGGCATCCTCGCTCGACTCGCTCAATCCCGGCGAGGACCAGATCATGCGGCAGGTGCGCGAGGCCTACGGCGCGGCGCAGGCGCGCGGCGCCACCGGCCCGACGACCGCGTTCGCCTTCGAGACGGCCCTTCGCGTGGCCAAGCGGGTGCGGCGCGAGGTGGCGCTGGCGCCGGTCAACGCCTCGCTGTTCAGCCTCGCCCGACCGGCCCTCGAGCCGGTGCTGACGCCGGGCAGCACCGTGGCCGTGCTCGGCGCGGGCGAGATGGGGGCGCTGGCGGCGCGCTCGCTGGCCGACCTGCCGGACGTGCGCGTGGTGCTCGCCAACCGCACGCTCGAACACGCCGAGGCGGTGGCGCGGCCGCTGGGCGTGGAGGTGCTGAGCCTGCAGAGCTTCCTCGCCGAGCCGCCGGACGCCGCCGCGCTGGTGTGCGCCACGCCGGCCGGTCACCTGGTCGACGCCATGCTGCTCGGCCGCATGCCGTCGTTGCGCCTGGCGGTCGACCTTGGCATCCCCCGCAACGTCGACCCCGCCGCCGCCCGCCGCCGCGGGATCAGCGTGCTCGACGTGGACGGCCTGCAGATCGCCGGCCGCGAGCGCCGCAACGAGCTCGCGGGCAAGCTGGCGGACGCCGAGCGCATCGTGCGCGACGAGCTCGACGAGGCCGTGCGGGCGTGGACCGAGCGCCAGCTCGGCCCGTCCATCCGGCGCCTGCGGGCGATGTACCTCGACACCATCGGCGACGCCCTGCCGCCTGCGGCGGCGCGCCGCCTGGCACACAAGTTCGCCCACGTGCCGGTCAAGGGCCTGCGGGGGGTGGCGCGCGAGCACGGGCTCGAGGCGGCGCTCACCTTCCTGAGCGAGGCCGGGCTGGCCGACGGCGGCGGCGCCGCCCCCACGCCCGTTGCCGCCGAGACCGCCCGCCACGCTGCCGGCGCCGCCACGGCGGCGGCGGACGCAACCGCTCCCGCACGGCGCGAGGTCGACCCGGGGGAGACGCCGTGAGCCAGCTGCCGGGCTACCTGCGCGGCGAGCGCGGCCGGCCGGGCGAGGGGCGCCACGTGCGCATCGCCACGCGCGCCAGCGACCTCGCGCTGAACCAGGCGAACAGCGTGAAGCGCGAGCTCGAGACGCTCGGCTGCACGGTCGAGCTGGTGCACGTCCAGACGCAGGGGGACCGGGATCTGGCCCCTTTCGCCCGCCTCTCCGGCCAGGGATTCTTCACCAAGGCGGTGCAGCAGGCGCTTCTGGAGGGGCGCGCGGATCTGGCCGTGCACTCCCACAAGGACCTGCCGAGTCTGCCGGCGCCCGGCCTGATGGTCGCCGCGGTGCCGGCCCGCGCCGACGCGCGCGACGTGCTCGTCATGCGCCCCGAGGCGCACGACGCCGGCGAAGCCCCCTTCCCCATCCGGCTCGGTGCCAGCGTCGGCAGCGGCGCCGCCCGCCGGCGCGACCAGCTGGCGCGCCTGCGCCCGGACCTGCAGCTTCGCGAGATGCGCGGCAACGTGCCGACGCGGCTGCGCAAGCTCCGCGAGGGCGCCTGCGATGCGCTGGTGCTCGCCGCAGCCGGCCTCGACCGGCTGACGCCCGCCCTGGACGACCTGGTGCCGGCGCGCCTGGATCCCGACGTGTTCGTGCCGGCGCCCGCGCAGGGCGCGCTGGCGCTGGAGGTCCGGCGCGGCGACGACGGGCTGGCGGCGCTGCTGACCGACGTCCACGACCTCGCCGCGGGCCGCACGGTGGCCGCCGAACGTGGCGTCCTGGCCATGCTGCAGGGCGGCTGCCAGCTCGCGCTCGGCGCCCACGCGCGACTGGCCGGCGGCTCGCTGACGCTGCGCGCCTACTTCCAGGGCGCCAGCGTGGCGGTGACGCACCCCGATGCCGAGGGCGCCGCCATGCTCGCCTTCGATGCGCTGGGACGTCCGCAGGGCGCGAGCGCGGGAGCCGGATGAGGATCGTCCTGACCCATTCCGAGGGGCGCTTCGAAGGCCTGGACACGGCGCTCGACCGGCGCGGCCACGAGGTCGTCCACAGCCCGCTGATCCGCACGCAGGCGCGCATGGGCGAGGCGGTGCGCGCCGAGGCGGAGGCGCTGCTCAATCTGCCCTGGCTGATCTTCACCAGCCGCTCGGCAGTGGAGGCGTGGTCCGCGCTCGGCGTGCCGTGGCGCTCGCCCGACGTTCCGGCCGACGACGGCGTTCCGCTGATCGCCGCCGTCGGCCGCAAGACGGCGTCGGCGTTGCGGGCCGCGGGGGCGGAGGTGACGCTGGTGGGCGAGCGCTCGCACGCGGAGTCGCTCGCCGACGCGTTCCTGAACGACGCGCGCGCCGCCGGGCCGGTGGGCCTGCCGCAGGGCGACCGCGCGCTGCCGACGTTGCGCCGCGCGCTGGCGGATGCCGGCTACGAGACGCGCCCGCTGGTGCTCTACGAGACCGTGACCACGCCCATCCCGGCGGAGGTTCTGGCCCGCAACGGCGAGCAGGCGGCTACGCTGGTGGTGCTGGCCAGCCCGTCGGCCGCCGCCGCGCTGCCCGCGGATGTGGCGCGGGAAGCGACGCTACTGGCGATCGGGCCGACCACCGCGGCGGCCGTCGACGAGCGGGGCCTGAGCTGCGTGCTGGCGGCCTCGCCGAGCGTCGCCGGCGTGCTGGCGACGGTCGACGCCCTGGCCGGCGCGGTGCCGGCCGGCGACGGGCCCGGCAGGGCCGATGAAGGAGGACGGGCATGAGCCGAACCCTGGATCGGAACGCGCGAGTCCGGCGCCCCGACGCCGAGGACGCGCCTGCTGCGAGCGACGGACCGCAGGCGCGCGAGGCGGTGGGGTCCTCGGCGCCACAGGCCGGCGACGCGGCGGCCTCGAAGCCGACCTCTTCTTTGCCGACCTCTTCCCTGCCGACGCCGCTGGCGCGCCCGCGCCGCCTCCGCACCCACGCCGCCATGCGCGCGCTGGCCGCCGAGACCGCGGTGGAAGCGCGCCAGCTGGTGGTTCCCTACTTCGTGACCGCCGACGCCGACGGCGAGCAGCCGATCGCGTCGTTGCCAGGCGTGTCGCGGCTGGGCACCAATGCCCTGCTCAGGCACCTGGAGGGCGCCATGGAGCTGGGCGTGCGCTCGGCGGTGCTGTTCGGCGTCGTCGATGGCGAGCACAAGGACGGCCACGCCGCCGCCGCCGCCGACCCCGAGGGGCCCGTGGCGCGCGCGCTGCGCGCCGCCCGCAGCGCCTTCGGCAACGATCTGGTGCTCATCACCGACGTGTGCCTCTGCGGCTACACCGACCACGGCCACTGCGGCGTGCTGGCGCCCACACCGCGCGGGCTCGTCGTGGACAACGACGCCAGCCTGGCGCACCTCGCCGCCATGGCGCTCGCGCACGCCGAGGCGGGAGCCGACCTGGTCTCGCCCAGCGACATGATGGACGGCCGGGTGGCCGCCCTGCGCGCCGCGCTCGACGCCGGCGGCTTCCAGAACGTGGGCATCCTCTCCTACGCCGTGAAGTACGCGTCGGCGTTCTACGGGCCGTTCCGCGACGCCGCCGGGTCCTCGCCCGGCCGGGGCGCCGACGCGGGGCCGGGCGGCGCGCAGGACGCGGCGGCCTCCTCCGGGGGCTGGGGGCGCGGCACCGTCGTCCATCACGACCTCATCCCGCCGAAGGACCGCGCCACCTATCAGATGGACCCGCGCAACGCCCGCGAGGCCCTGCGCGAGGCTGCCCTGGACGAGACCGAGGGCGCCGACATGCTCATGGTGAAGCCGGCGCTGCCGTACCTCGACATCCTGGCGCGGCTGCGCCCGCGAACGCAGCTCCCGCTGGTGGCCTACTTCGTGTCAGGCGAGTACGCCATGCTCAAGGCAGCGGCCCGTGCCGGCGTCCTGGACGAGCCTTCTGCAGTGCGCGAGGCGCTGACGGCCATCCGCCGCGCAGGCGCCGACCTGATCTTCACCTACCACGCCGTGGAGGCGCTGGAGAAGGGCTGGCTCGCCTGAGGGTGAGCGTGTGGCACGGTGTTGGTGCAGCACGACGGCAGGTTTCCTGATGCGATATCGGATTTCTCCACACGACATCGACCCCTTCGCTCGCCGACGCAGGGAAGCAGTTATGCGCGTGCCTGACGCGACTTCTTGCCGGGGCCGGGGGTGAGCATGCCCGCATCACGCCGTTCCCGACCCCGCCGCGTGCGCTCCCACTTCGCCACCCGGGTGGCGTTCGGCGTCATCGTGGTGTTCGTGCTGAGCCAGGCGGCCTGGTGGATCGTGTTCGAGTTCCAGACCATCCACCGCACCACCCAGGCGCAGCTGGAGGGCTGGCAGCGCGACGCCCAGCTCGCCAACGCCCTGCTGGCCGAGGCCGGCGGGCAGGCGGCCGCCGTGCGCCAGCACATCCTCGAGCGCTACCCCTACCTGGTGTTCGACGGCGGCCAGCCGCCCGGCACCTTCAGCGTCGACCCGGCGGCACGGTCCGCCCTGCTGGCGCAGCAGGATCGCCACCTGCGCATGTTCGCCTTCGAGGGACCCACCTTCGCGCTGGTGGTGCTGTCGATGCTGGTGCTCATCGCCGCCACGCTGCGAAGCGAGCGCGAGCTCAAGCGCCGCCAGCAGAACTTCCTCTCCGCCGTGACGCACGAGTTCAAGACGCCGATCAGCACGCTGAGGCTGCTGGTGCAAACGGCGCAGATGCGCAACCTGCCGGCGGACAAGCAGCAGGACTACCTGCGGCGCATGGAGACCGAGCTCAACCGTCTCGACCGCACCAGCGAGCAGGTGCTGGCTACGGCGCGGCTGGAGCAGGGCGGGCAGGCCCCCGGCTTCGCGCCGCTGGAGCTCAACCACGTGGTGCAGGGGATCGTCGGCGCGGCCCGCTCCGGCCTGGAGGCGCGCGGCGCCCTCCTCAAGGTCGACTACGCGCCCGAGCCGCTGCCGGTGTCGATCGACCCGGACGCCTTCGCGGTCGTGCTCAACAACCTGCTCGACAACGCCGTGAAGTACACTCCCGGGGCGGAGCGACCGGTCCGGATCAAGCTGGAGCGTGTGGGCGAGAACGTCCTGGTGCACGTCGACGACCAGGGCGCCGGACTGGCCGCCGGCGAGGAGGAACGCGTGTTCGAGCGCTTCTACCGCACCGGCGACGAGATGACGCGCGAGTCGGAAGGGGTGGGCCTGGGCCTGCACCTGGTGAAGAGCATCACCGAGGCCATGCACGGCCAGGTCCGGGCGAGCGCCAACCCCGCGGCCGAGCGCGGCGCGCGCTTCACGGTGACGCTGCCGCGGCGCAGCCAGGCCACCGCGCGCGAACGCGCCGACGGAAGCGTGGCCGACCCCGGCGCGCCGGCGCCGCCCGCCGCGGGGCCGGCATGACGGCCGCGGCCGCGCGCCCCGCCCAGGCGGAAGCGCGTGTGCTCATCGTCGAGGACGAGGCCGCGCTCGCCGACGTGCTGGCGGACAACCTGCGCGAGGAAGGCCTGTCGGTGCGCACGGCCGGCGACGGCGTCACCGGCGAGCAGCTGTGGGCCGACGAGCGTCCCGACCTGGTCGTGCTCGACGTCATGCTGCCGCGGCTCGACGGCTTCGCGCTGTGCGAGCGCATGCGCGACGCCGGCTTCGACACCCCCGTGCTGTACCTGAGCGCCCGCGGCGAGGCCGAGGACCGCGTCCGCGGCCTGAAGGTCGGCGGCGACGACTACCTGCCCAAGCCCTTCCACCTGCCCGAGTTCCTGCTGCGCGTGCAGGCGCTGCTGCGCCGGCGCGGCTGGGCGAAGGGCGGGCCGCGCGCCGGCTTCCACTTCGCCGGGAACTTCGTGGACTACCGCTCGTGGACCGCCGAGCTCGCCGACGGCACCACGGAGCCGCTCGGGGAGCGCGAGTTCCGCATCTTCCGCGCCCTCGCCGACCGGGCCGGCGACGTGGTCAGCCGCGACGACATCCTCGACAGCGTGTGGGGCGACGACGCCTTCCCGTCCAGCCGTACCGTGGACAACTTCGTGCTGCGGCTGCGCAAGCTGTTCGAGCCGGATCCTTCCGCGCCCCGCTACTTCCACACCGTGTGGGGAGTCGGCTACCGCTTCACGCCGGCAGGGGAGAGCGAGGCCCTCGCTGCGGGCGGCGACCCGGCGCCGGACGAGCCCGGGCGGGGCGGCGCGGCATGACGGCCGACGCCCTGTTCCTGCGCGCGGCGCGCGGGGAGGACACGGAGCGCGCCCCGATCTGGGTGATGCGGCAAGCGGGCCGCTACCTGCCCGAGTACCGCGTCCTCAAGCGCCGCCACAGCTTCTGGGAGCTGGTGCGCACGCCGGAGCTGGCGGTGGAGGTCAGCCTCCAACCGGTCACGCGCTTCGGCCTGGACGCCGCCATCCTGTTCAGCGACATCATGACGCCGCTGCCCCCCATGGGCGTGAGCATCGCGTTCGACCCCGGGCCCGTGTTCGCCGAGCCCGTGCGCGACGCAGACGCGGTCGACGCGCTGCGCGTGCCGGAGCCCGGCGAGCTGGCGCCGTTCGTGGCCGACGCGCTGCGCGCGCTGCGGGCCAGCTCGCCGGTGCCCGTCATCGGCTTCGCGGGGGCGCCGCTGACGCTCGCCGCCTACGCCGTCGAGGGCGGCGGGAGCAAGGACTTCGCCGCCTTCCGCGGCTTCCTGCGAGCGCAGCCCGAGGCGGCGAAGGCGCTGCTGGAGAAGCTCACCGAGGTCACCGTGCGCTACCTGCGCATGCAGGTGGAGGCCGGCGCGCAGGCCGTGCAGCTCTTCGATTCCTGGGCGGGCCTGCTGGACGAGCCGGGCTACCGGCGCTTCGGCTTGCCCTACGCCCGCCGCGTGCTGGACGCGCTGGCCGGGACGGGCGCGCCCCGCATCTACCTGGCGGTCGGCTCCGGCCACCTCTACGGCGCCATCGCCGAGCTCGGCGCCGACGTCGTCAGCGTCGACTGGCGCCGGCCCCTGGCGGCGGCGCGGCGCGAGCTGAGGGCGGCCTGCCTGCAGGGCAACCTCGACCCGGCCGCGCTGCTGGGCCCGGCCGGGGCACTGGAGCGGGAGGCGCAGGCGGTGCTGTTGAGCGGCCTCGGCGGCGCCCACATCTTCAACCTCGGCCACGGCATCCTGCCGCAGACCGATCCCGACGCGGTCGACCGGCTGGTCGACGTGGTGCGCGGCTTCGATCGCCGTGCCGCGATCGCGGAGGTCGCCCGATGAGCCGCCGCCAGCGCGTGGTGGACATGATGGGCGCCGGCCAGGCGGCGCTGATCGACGGTTTCGAGAACGTCGACGGGTATGGGCGCTTCCAGGTGCACAGCTGGCAGCGGCCCGGTGGCGGTGGCGGAGCCGCGTGCGTGCTCGAGGGCGGACGCGCCTTCGAGCGTGCCGGCGTGAACCTGTCGGCGGTGCACGGCGAGCGCGTGCCCGAGAGCCTCGCCCGGCAGCATCCCGCGGCGGAGGGCAAGCCGTTCTTCGCGACCGGGGTGTCGCTCGTGCTGCACGCGGTGAACCCCTACGTGCCGGCCTTCCACGCCAACTTCCGTTACTTCGAGACCGGCGCCGAGGACGACCCGGAGGCGCTGTGGTGGTTCGGGGGCGGCGCGGACCTGACGCCCAGCTACCCGTTCGTCGAGGACGCGGCGCACTTCCACCAGACCCTGCAGGCGCTGTGCGCTCGGCACCCGGGCATCGCCGACTACGCTGCCTGGAAGGCCATCTGCGACGACTACTTCACGATCCGCCACCGCGGCGAGATGCGCGGTGTGGGCGGCATCTTCTTCGACGAGATCGGCGCGCCCGAGGCCGGCGACTTCGACGCCGAGGCGGCCTTCGTGGAGGACGGGCTGGCGAGCCTGCTGGGCGCCTACGTGCCGATCGTCGAGCGGCGCATGGAGACGCCGTACGGCGAACGCGAGCGCGACTGGCAGCTCTACCGGCGCGGCCGCTACGTGGAGTTCAACCTGGTCTACGACAGGGGAACCCTGTTCGGCCTCCAGACGCAGGGCAACATCGAGGCCATCCTCATGTCGATGCCGCCGCTGGCGCGCTGGACCTTCGACTACCAGCCGGAACCCGGCAGTCCGGAGGAGGAGGCGCTCGCCTTCTTCCAGCCGCGCGACTGGGCCGGCGGGTAGAGCCGCGCGAAAGGACTGTGACCGCATGGGCGACGGACCCACGGGAATCGTGATGATGAACCTGGGCGGGCCGAAGGACCTGGGCGACGTCCAACCGTTCCTGCTCGAGCTCTTCGCCGACCGCGAGATCATCCAGCTGCCCATGCAGGACTGGCTCGGCCCGTTCATCGCCAGGCGCCGCACCAAGGGCGTGCAACGCAACTACAGCGACATCGGCGGCGGCTCGCCCATCCTCAAGTGGACCGAGGAGCAGGGCAGGGGCATGGTGGAGCGTCTCGACCGGCTGTCGCCGGCGACCGCGCCGCACAAGTTCTACGTGGCCTTCCGCTAC
>CAYOXR010000157.1:0-2366 GCA_964407955.1 uncultured bacterium
CCAAGAGCTGCCCGCACGACGCCAGCCAGCACGTGTTCCTCTCCGGCACCAAGGTGCGCGCCATGCTAGCCGCCGGCGAGATGCCGCCGGCGGAGTTCAGCCGCCCGGAGGTGGCGAGGATCCTCATGGACGCCCAGAACGGCAACGGCAAGCCGGTATGAGCGCGAACTGGCGGGCGGCGGAGGACGACACGGCGAAGGACGGAGTCGGGGCAAAGGACGGCGCGGTGGCGAAGGGTGCAGTCGCGAAGGATGCCGCGACGAAGGATGCGGCGGCGGAGGACGATGCGAGGGTGAAGGGCTCGGTGGCGAAGGATGCCGCGGGGAAGGATGCCGCGGGCGCCCGGGACGCGGGCCCTGCCGGTGCCGAGCGGGCCGGCGCCGAGCAGGCCGGCGCGGAAGCCGACGCGGCGCGCGAGAAGCAGGCAGTCGCCACCAACCTCACCTGGCACGACCACAAGGTGAGCAAGGCGGTGCGCTCCGGCCAGAAGCAGCAGAAGCCTTGCGTGGTGTGGCTCACGGGCCTGTCGGGCGCGGGCAAGAGCACGCTCGCCAGCGCCGTGGAGGCGAAGCTCGTGGAGCTGGGGCACCACACCTACCTGCTCGACGGCGACAACATCCGCCACGGCTTGAATCGCGATCTGGGCTTCAGCGACGCCGATCGCGTGGAGAACATCCGCCGCATCGGCGAGGCCGCCAGGTTGTTCGTGGACGCCGGGCTCATCGTCATCACCGCCTTCATCAGCCCGTTCAAGTCCGACCGGCAGATGGCGCGCAGCCTGGTGGAGCAGGCCGAGTTCGTCGAGGTGTTCGTGGACGCGCCGCTGGCGGTGTGCGAGTTGCGCGATCCCAAGGGCCTGTACGTGAAGGCGCGGCGCGGCGAGATCAAGCAGTTCACCGGCATCGACAGCCCCTACGAGGCGCCGGAGGCGCCCGAGGTGCGCGTGCCGACCGGCGAGCTGGGCGTGGACGACAGCGTCAACGTGGTGCTGGCGGCGCTGCGCCGCCGCAACGTGATCTAGCCGCGGCCCGGCGCGCGCGTCCCGGAGGGGGTCTTTCGGACTCCGAAACACGGGCGGCGGAACGTCACGCCGGCCGATGAAGAAACATCGTCCCCGTCGCTGTTTTCTGGTGTATAGTGCAAGGCGGGCGCTGCCCGATCGGGCCTGGCTCCGAACCTCCTCGGGGAAGGCGCGCAGTCCCGCGCAGTCCCGCGCAGTCGCGCGCCGTTCGGAGGCGTCCACCGGATTTGGGGGGTCCGTGCATATTCTCGAGAAGGCCCCACGCATGCTGCGCCAGCCGCCCTCGTCTTCGTCTTTGTCGTCATCCTTATCGTGGTCGACTCGCGAACACGGGCAGGACCGTTCGGCTCGGGCCGGGCGTCTCGGCGGCGCGGCCGCGCCGCTCCGCCGCCGGCGTGTTCGTGGGGGCCTGCGCCGGTGACTGAGGCGGCGACCGGCGGCGCGGCCAGCGCTGCGATCGAGGCCCTGTACGGGCCGCCCGGAACCTATATCGATGAGGTGGCGGTGTACGTGCGGCAGCTGGCATTGGCCGGCCGCGGCGAGGACGTGCGCGGCCGCAACCTGCTCGCGCTGCGCGTGCTGGAGGCGAGCTACGCCGAGGGCTGGCTGAGCTACGCCCCCAAGCGCGACGTGGTTCGCTGGCTGCTGATGCTGCTCGACCTGGTGGGCGCGGAACGCGGCTACGCTCCTCGCGCGCGCCTCGAGCGCACCTTCGAGGCGTTCCTGAGCGACGTCGAGGCCGCCGGGCTGACTCGGCTGGCTGAGGTCACGCGCGAAGCGTCGCTGGAGCGCCTCGCGCGTGAGCTCGATTGGCCGCTGGCGATCGCCGACGCGCTCGGCGCGGAGCTTTCGATGGCGGCGCTGCTGTGGCGCTTCGGCTTCTCGACCGCCGAGTACCGCGCGCAGGTGCACTTCGAGAAGAACAGTCAGGGCAAGCTCATCCGCCGCAAGATCACCGCCGCGCTGGACGGGCCGTGGGCCGAAGCGCTACGCACCGAGACGGTCGGCGCACCCATCACGGCCCTTCACGTGCTGGCCGCACTGCCGCCGGCCTTCGAGGTCGTCATCGGGCAGGTGCGGCGCGTGATGGATCGCGTCGGCGACCGTCTGGACAACGTGCCCTTCGCGGTGTTCTACGCGCTGGTCACGGACGCGGCGCGCTCCGGCAGGCGCTGGCAGCCGCCCGAGCGCTTCGTGCATGGCTCGGCCTACACCCGCGACGACTTCGAGCGCGCCGTTGGGCGCGTGTCGCGCGGCTCCCGCAGCCGCGGTGCGCGCTCGCGCCGCAGCGCCTCCCTGGCCGAGCTCGGCCTCAGCAACTTCTTTCCCGAGACCGTGGCGGTGA
>CAYOXR010000158.1:0-4041 GCA_964407955.1 uncultured bacterium
GCTGCCCCGGCACCGCCACCACGTTCACGTCTGCGATCCCGTTCGCCTGAAGGATGGCGCGGGCGACGTCCGCGCCGCTGAGCCCCGCGGTGTTGGCACGCTTCATCCAGGTCGCGTACGTGTTCTTGAGCCAACCCTGGATTGCCAGAGAGCCGATGAACGCGACGATCCCGATGAGGTAGTAACCGTAGAAGCCTAGGAACATGCTTGCCGAGGTCCTCCTTGCGCGGCGCGTAACGTCCGCAGCCCTGTCGGGCACGGCGGCGCGCCCGCTCCGGCGCGCCATGTTGAGCTAAGTATACTCAGGTTATGTGAGAAACCATGGCAGCCCGGCGCACGCCACCCTCGAGCGGCGTGCTCCGACGCACCGCCGACCGTTCAGGGCTTGGCGACCTCCATGGACTCCACCGCGAAGCGTACCGCGGTGCGTTCCTCGTTCTGCAGCTCCAGTTTCACGAACGAGGGGACCGTTCGCAGGTCCAGGCCCTCCGCCTCGATGTAGGAGCGCGCGATGGCGATGGCCTTGACCGCCTGGTTGACGGCATGCGGCCCGATCGCTTGCACCTCCACTTCGCCCTCGTTGCGGAGTAGGGCAGCGATGGCCCCGGCGACGGAGTTGGGTCGAGACGATCCAGAGACGCGTAGGATTTCGATGGTGGACCTCCTGAGGGGTCGTGGAGGCGAACCTCATCCCGCGCGCGGGTCACGCGCATTCGGGCTCCCGAAGGTTCGCGTACGACGAAGTGCGTAACTCCTCCTTAAGTGTCCTTCCTTCTCTTCCTCGACGACAGTCGCTCTAGTGTGCGGCATGAAGGGCACGAGCCGCAAGCTCAACCGCCACGCCGCGTTCCTTGACATCGGCGGGCCGCCTCCGTATACTCCCCCCCAATGACGGCTCATCCCGCGGCTATCACGTTCCTCGACGGCCTGGTACTAGGTCCGGGAGGGTGCGCTGCGTAGACGCTTCGGCTGACGCCTGTGGCCCCGCCTCAATCGATCAAGGCGGGGCCTTTTTCGTTCGTTTTCGTTGGCACGAGGAGCTGTTCGTGGGACGAGGGGCTCGCAACGCGGCCCGGACGAGGTTGGAGGAGCCATGAAAGGTGCAGAAGCTCTCTTGAAGGCGCTTGAGCAGCACGGCGTGGACGTCGTCTTCGGGCATCCGGGAGGCGCAATCCTTCCCGTCTACGACGCGCTCTACGACTCTCCGATCAAGCACGTGCTGGTGCGGCACGAGCAGGCCGGGGCGCACGCGGCCGACGCCTACTACCGGGCCTCGGGCAACGTCGGGGTTTGCTTCGCCACCAGCGGGCCGGGCGCCACCAACCTGGTCACCGGGCTGGCGACCGCCCAGATGGATTCCTCCGCCGTCGTCGCCGTGACCGGCAACGTCGCCACCAACCTCATCGGCACCGACGCGTTCCAGGAGGCCGACGTCTACGGCATCACCGGCCCGGTGACCAAGCACAACTATCTGGTGAAGGACGTTGCCGACATCCCACGGGTGGTGGCCGAGGCCTTCCACATCGCCGCCACCGGCCGGCCCGGACCCGTCCTCATCGATCTGCCCAAGGACGTGCAGCAGGCCGAGTTCCATGGCACGTTCGACGTCGACATCGACCTGCCCGGCTACCGACCGACGATCGTCGGCAACGCCAAGCAGGTCCGTAAGGCGGCCGACGTGATCCGCAAGGCGGAGCGGCCGGTGATGATGGTCGGCGGCGGCGGGCAGGTGGCCTCCGCGGAGGTCATGGCCTTCGCCGCCAAGACCGGTATCCCCGTCATCACCACGTTGATGGGCATCGGCGCCTACCCGGCGGGCGAGCCCCAGGCCCTGGGCATGCCCGGCATGCACGGGACCGTCACCGCCAACCGCGCCATCACGCACTGCGATCTCATTCTGGGCGCGGGCCTGCGCTTCGATGACCGGGTGACGGGAAAGATCAGCCGCTTCGCTCCTGACGCCACGGTGGTGCACATCGACATCGACCCCGCCGAGATCTCCAAGCTCGTCAAGGCGCACGTGCCCGTCGTCGGCGACCTGCGCGACGTGCTCCCGAAGCTGACCGCAGCGCTGGAGCCGCTCGCCATCGACGCCTGGTGGGAGCAACTGGACGAGTGGAAGGGGATGTACCCGGAGCGCTTCAAGCGCGACCAGCCACTCGTCTCCCAGGAGGTCATCCAGCTGCTTCACGAGGCGACCGGAGGCGACTGCGTCGTGACCACCGAGGTGGGCCAGCACCAGATGTTCTCCGCCCGGCTGTTCCCGACCACGCGGCCGAGGACGTTCATCACCTCCGGCGGCCTCGGCACCATGGGGTTCGGTCTGCCCGCGGCGATCGGTGCCGCCTTCGCAAGGCCCGGGGAGACGGTGGTCTGCATCGCAGGCGACGGCAGCATCCAGATGAACATCCAGGAGCTCGCCACCGTCTACAAGCACCAGCTGCCGATCGTCATCGCCATCCTCAACAACGGCGTGCTCGGCATGGTGCGGCAGTGGCAGGAGATGTTCAGCGCCAAGCGCTACAGCGAGATCTACCTCGCCGACTCCAACCCCGACTTCGCCAAGCTCGCGCAAGCCTACGGCCTGGACGGCTACAACGTGTTCGACCGCGAGGCGGCCGCCAAGCTCGTGCCCGAGGTGCTCGCCAAGGGCAAGCCGGCGCTCGTCAACTTCTTCGTGTACGAGGCGGAGAAGGTGTTCCCCATGATCCCCGCGGGCGCGGGCGTGGACGAGATGATCGTCGGCGACCAGGAGCCCGAGAACGAGCCCGAGGTGCCCGCGTGAGCGCGACCAAGCACGTCATGAGCGTCACCGTGCGCGACCGGCCGGGGGTGCTGGTGCGCATCGCGGGCCTGTTCGCCCGCCGCGGCTTCAACATCGAGTCGCTGTCCGTGGCGCAGTCGGACGATCCGGGCATCAGTCGCACGACCTTCGTCGTCACCGGTGAGGACGCTACCCTTGAGCAGGTCCAGAAGCAGCTCCAGAAGCTGATCGACGTCATCAAGGTCATCGACCACAGCGAGGCCAAGTTCATCGACCGCGAGCTGATGCTCATCAAGGTGGCCGTGCGCACGCCGGACGACCGGGTGGAGATCCGCCAGATCGCCCAGGACTTCCGGGCGCGCATCGTCGATGTCGCCAGGCACGCCCTGGTGTTCGAGGTGACCGGCGACGAAGGCAAGATGAACGCGTTCATCACGCAGATGCGCGACTTCGGCATCGTCGAGCTCATCCGCACCGGGCGCGTGGCGCTGCCGCGCAGCGAGACGGACAAGGAACGACTAGCCGCGGTCCAGGCCAGAGCCGCCTGAGCCCGGCGTCCGCATGCCGGCGCCGAGCGAAGGCCGAGGCCCGGACCCACCATCGTTGCCGGCGCGGGCCGGCCTCGCGGCGCCCAGGCGCCCAGGCGCCCCCGCCGAGCCCCCCGCAGCAAAGGAGCGACCTTCCAGCATGGCGACCATCTACTACGACGACGACGCGAACCTCGAACACCTGCGCGGCCAGACCATCGCGGTCATCGGCTTCGGATCGCAGGGCCACGCCCACGCCCTGAACGCCAAGGATTCTGGGCTGGACGTGGTGGTGGGCCTGCGGACGGGCTCGGCTTCGTGGCGGCAGGCAGAGGAGGCGGGGTTGAAGGTCATGGAGGTGCCCGCGGCTGCCGCGGCGGGCGACCTGGTGATGATGCTGCTGCCCGATGAGGTGCAGGGGGCCGTGTACCGCGACGCCATCGCGCCCCACCTGCAGGACGGCAACGCGCTGCTGTTCGCGCACGGCTTCAACATCCACTTCAACCAGATCCGTCCGCCCGAGGGCGTCGACGTGTTCATGATCGCCCCCAAGGGCCCCGGGCATCTGGTGCGCCGGGTGTTCACGGAGGGAGCGGGCGTTCCCTGCCTCGTCGCCATTCAGCAGGACGCCAGCGGGACGGCGATGCAGCGCGCTTTGGCGTATGCCAAGGCGATCGGAGGCACCCGCGGCGGCACGCTCGAAACCACCTTCAAGGAGGAGACCGAGACCGACCTGTTCGGCGAGCAGTC
>CAYOXR010000159.1:0-4310 GCA_964407955.1 uncultured bacterium
TGATCGTGCTCAACGACCCCGACACGGGCTATCCCACCGCGGTGATGGACGCCGCCTACATCACCGCCCTGCGGACCGCCGCCGCCAGCGCGGTCGCGGCCCGGTACCTCGCCCGCCCGGACAGCACCACCCTCGGCGTCGTCGGGGCGGGGTCACGGCGTGGAAGGGTAGGCCGCCAGCCGCCGCCACAGCACGACCCAGGCCACCACGCCCCGGCGGAAGCGCACCGGCCGGTAGAAAGCGTTGGGAGCGTGGATGTCCTCGTCGGCTGTGCTGAACGAGTAGAACACGGTGTCCACGCCCAGTGTCTCGCGGAAGGTGGCGGTGATCGGCACGCTCCCGCCCATGGCCACCAGGTCAGGAGGAGTGCCGAAGACGCTCTCCAGAGTTGCGGCGGCCGCGCGCACCGCCGGACTGTCCGAGGGCACGCGGTAGGCCTCGGCGCCGTGGGAACCGTCCGTGACGGCAAACGTGACGCCCGGAGGGCAGTGGCGCTCCAGGTGGCTCCGGAGCTTCGCCACGATGTCGTCCGGCCGCTGGCGGGGCACCAGGCGGCAGGTGATCTTGGCGTGCGCCTCGGCCGGCAGGACGGTCTTGCTGCCAGGGCCCTGGTAGCCGCCGTAGAGGCCGTTCAGCTCGAGCGTGGGGCGGAGCCACTGGCGTGCGAGCGTACCGTAGCCGGGCTCGCCGAAAGGCCCGGGCGCGCCCACCTCGGCGAGGTAGGCGGCCTCGTCGAACGGCAGCTGCTCGACGGCCGCCGCCAGGGCCGGATCTGGCTCGTCGACGTCGTCATAGAAGCCGTCCACCGCCACGCGGCCGTCGTCGTGCAGCGAGGCCACCAGCTCGGCCAGGGCGTGCAGCGGGTTGGCCACGCCGCCGCCGTGCCGGCCGGAGTGGAGGTCCTTGCCGGGGCCGCGCACGCCGATCTCGATTTCGGCGAGCCCGCGCGCCCCGAGGGTGATGCTGGGGACGTCGGCGCGCCACATGCCGCCGTCGGCGGACAGCGCCAGGTCGCAGGCGAGAGCGCTGCGGCGCTCTCGTACCAGTGCGGGCAGGCTGGGACTGCCGATCTCCTCCTCGGCCTCGAACAGGAAGCGCAGGTTGACGGGCGGCGTCTCGCCGGCCGCGAAGAACGCCTCTGCGGCCAGGATGGGCAGCAGCATCGACGCCTTGTCGTCGCTGACGCCGCGCCCGTAGAGGCGCCCGCCCCGCTCCGTCAGCGTGAACGGGGGCGACAGCCAGGCGTCGACGGGGTCGGCCGGCTGCACGTCCATGTGACCGTACACCAGCACCGTGGGTGCACCGCGAGCGCCGTCGTAGCGGCCGAAGACCGCGGGATGCCGGGGGGTCCGCCACACCTCGACGTCGATGGCGCCCCGGCCGGCGCGTGCCAGCCGGGCCTCAACCCAGGCGGCCGCGCGCCGCACGTCCTCGGCGCGTTCAGGATCGGTGCTGACCGACGGGATGGCGACGAACTCGGCCAGCTCCTGGAGGTAGCGGTCGTGGCTGTCCTCGAGCGCCTTGCGGACGGCGTCCATCACTTGCCCCCGTCGACGGCGAGCGTCTGGCCGGTGATCCAGCCGGCCTGCTCGCTGGCGAAGAACACCACGGCGTTGGCGATGTCTTCGGGCGCGCCGAGGTGCTTCAGGGCGATGCCGTCCACGAGCGCCCGCTGCCCGGCCTCGCCGTACGCTTGCCACTGGCGCTCGGTGGTGGGATTGGAGCGCACGAACCCCGGAGCCACGTTGTTGACGGTGATGCCCCAGGGCCCGAGCTCATGGGCGAGCTGCCGGGTGAGGCCGATCTGCCCGGCCTTGGCCGACGCGTAGGCCTGGATGCCGGTCAGGCTGATGCCCAGCCCCGCGCCGCTGGAAACGTTGACGATGCGGCCGTAGCCTGCCGCCTTCATGGCCGGCGCGACCGCCTGGCAGGCGTAGAAGGCGCCGTCCAGATTGACGGCGAAGATGGCGCGCCAGTCGGCTTCGCCGATCTCCTCCAGCGGCCGGCCCAGCTGGCCGAGAACGCCGCCGGCGTCGTTCACCAGCACGTCGATGCGGCCGCTGTCGGCGAGGGCCGCTCGCACCGCCTGGTGAACGGCGCTCCGGTCGCTGACGTCGAGCGCCCTGACCGTGAGCGGCGTGCCGGCCCTGTGGGCGGCGGCAGCGGTCTCGCGCAGCTCGTCCTCGGCGATGTCGTAGGCCACCACGTTGGCGCCCAGGGCGGCGAAGGCCAGCGCGATGGCGCGGCCGAAGCCGTGGGCCGCGCCGGTCACGAGGGCGGTGCGGCCGTCAAAGCGGATGTGCATGCTTGCCCTCCATCGGCCCCGATGCGGCCAGCCCGACCAGGTTCTCCCACGCCAGCGGGCGTTCGCCTGCCTCGATCTCGTGCATGACGGCCACCAGCCTCTCGAGCAGGGGCACCGGCACGCCGCGCGCACGCGCGATGGCCAGGATGGGGTTGAACTGGGCATCGGTCTCGGTCTTGCGATGATGGACGGCGATGTCGCGCCACACGCCGCTGTGCGTCTTGGCCGAGCCGCGATTGAAGGCCGCCATCGCCGCGAACGAGGCGTCGACCGAAGCATCGCTGGCACCCGGCAGGAAGGCGGCGGGCTCGAAGCCGTTGAAGCCCATCGGCGTGACGCCTTCCGCCGCCGCCACCCGCATCACCTCGCGTGCCAGCTCGGCCAGCGGCGCGCGCACGTCGCGGGCGTCCAAGCTGTCCACGATGCTGGCGTCGGTGAGGGCCCCCGCGAAGAGCAGCACGCCGTAGCCCATCTTCCCCCACAGGTAGCCCCAGATGTTGTCGCTGACGATCGCAGCGGGCTCGAAGTGCCGCAGGAGCGTGAGCACGCGCTGCGAGCGCGCGCTTTCGCGGCCGTCGAGCTCGCCCACCACCACCGCGCCGCGTCCGCCGAAATGCACCACCCCGGGCTCCAGGACGTCCGCGCCGAAGTTGACGAAGGCGCCAAGGGTGCGCCCGCGCCCGGCGACCTCGGCGATGGTCAGCTCATTGAGGCCGTTCTGAAGGGACACGATGACGCCGTCGTCGGCAAGGTGGGGGAGCAGGGCGCGTGCCGCCGTCGCCGTATCGAGTGCCTTGGTGCACAGGAATACGGTGGCCCACACGCCGCTGACCTGAGCCGGGGTGAACGCAGGCAAGGACTGGCTGAAGGCCTCGACCGGGCCCGTGATCTCGAGCCCGTGGCGGCGTATGGCCTCCACGTGCGCCGCGTTGGCATCCACGACCGTGACGTCCACACCGGCTCGGGCGAGGTGGGCGGCTACCGTTCCGCCGATCGCTCCGGCGCCCCACACCAGGAGCGGGGGAGCGCCAGGCAGGTCGGATGCCGAGTCGCTCATTCCCATGGCTCCTCGAGCGCGTCCCGCGTCTCTTCCACGCCCGCGTCCCAGATCTCCATCATGCGCTCGTCGGGCTTGCTGTACTCGCCCCCGAAGTTGCCGTCGCCGAGGTAGGCGCGCACGCCCTCGGCGTCCATCAGGCGCATGCGCGAGACGTCGATCATCGACTTCGACTCTGCGGGCACCGTCACGTCCTGCAACCGCGTCCACGGAAAGTTCTCCATCCAGGAAGCGTGGGAAGCGATGGGGTCGACCGCATGGACCGCGGCGAAGGTGCGCGGCGCGTTCCACCAGTTGTGCCACTTGACCCGCACCCCGGCATGCTCGTTCATCCACTCCTGGAGGATGGAGCCGCCCGCTGAGTTGCCGCCGTGACCGTTCACGAACAGGATGCGCTTGAAGCCGGTGACGACGAGGCTGTCGAGCACATCGGCCACCAGGCGCTGATAGGTCTCGAGGCGGAGGCTCACGCTGCCCGGGTAGCGAAGGAAGTAGGGAGTGATGCCGTAGTTGAGGGGCGGAAACACCGGCACGCCCAGCGGCTCGGCGGCTTCCACGGCGACCCGCTCGGACAGGATGGCGTCGACCGCCAGGCTGAGGTACCCGTGCTGCTCCGTACTGCCCATGGGCACGACGGCGCGGTCATCCGCCTGGAGGTAGCGCTCCACCTGCATCCAGTTCGTCTCGCTGATCCTCATGGCGTCTCCTCGTGGGCTCGCCCGCTCCGCACGCCTTCCAGCGTGGGGAGGAGCAGGGCGGCGATGGAATGGGCGTCCGGCTCGAAGCGGAACTCGAAGGCGTCGACCTCCGGCGGGACCCGACCCAGCACGCCGGTGGTGCCGGTGCCGTAGACCACGGTCGTGCACGAGCGCAGCTGGCGCTCGAGCCCGGGGGAGTCGGACAGGCCCCCGGCGACGTCGGCTAGATGCGGCGCGAAGCGCGCGACGG
>CAYOXR010000160.1:0-2456 GCA_964407955.1 uncultured bacterium
GCCCGCTCAGGACCGGGGGGTTGCCGCTCACCTGGCGCGTGGCGGCGCTGGCCGCCCTGGCCATCGCGGTGCTGTCCCTGGTGGCGATCCTGGCGGCGTACCTGGTCGTGCGCTCCAGCCTCCACGCCGATCTTCAGCGGGCGCTCAGGACCGACGCGTCGACGGTCGCCGAGCTCTACCGGCAAGGCGGCCAGGGCAGCGTGCGCAGCCGCGTAACCGGTCCCACGGGTGGTGTCGTGGTGCAGGTCTACGACCCGACGGGGGCCCTGCTGGTCGCGTCCAAGCCGGCGTTCGAGCGGCCGCAGGCGGCCATCCCGCCGTCGGACGTGGCCTCGGCGGAAGCGGGCACGCTGCTGTGGAGCGGGATGCTCGACGGCCGGCCGATGGAGGCGGCGCTCGCGCCGTTCGACGTGGGCGTGGTTGCGGTGCTGGCCGACCCCGCCTACATCGGTGCGGCCCTGGCCGGGCTGTCGCGCGCCCTGCTGCTCACGGCCGCCATCGTGGTGGCGCTCAGCCTGCTGGTGGGCTATCTGGTAGCGGGTGCGGCGCTCAGGCCGATCACCCGGCTGTCGCGGCTGGCCGGTGAGCTCGGACCCGAGCGCCTCGACCCGATCCCGTACGAGGGCCCGGGCGACGAGGTGGGCCGCCTCACCAAGAGCCTCAACGGGCTGCTGGCGCGCTTGCGCGAGGCCATGGACGCGCAGCGCGCCTTCCTGGCGGAGACCAGCCACGAGCTCCGCACGCCCCTGACCAGCCTGCAGGGCTTCCTGGAACGCGCCAGCCGCCACGCCGACGAACGCTCCCGGCGTGACGTCGAGGACGCACGCCGCGTCAGCCGAGGCATGAACCGCCTCGTGGAGGACCTGCTTCAGCTCTCTCGCGGGGAGCTGGTGCGGGAGGTCTCGCCGCACCTCGTCGACGTGTGCCAGGACGTACTGGTGCAGGTTCGTGAGGAGTTCCCGGGGGTGCATCTGGCGGCCGAGCCGACCGCGCTGGTGCTGGGCGATCCGGAGCGACTGCGCCAGCTCGTGCGCAACCTCACGGCGAACGCGGTGCGGGCCAGCGCAGGCGGCGACGGCGTGAGGCTGGCGCTGACCGGCGAGGGGGGCGTCGTGTGGCTGCGCGTCGAGGACGACGGGCCGGGCATCGCCCCGGAGGTGCTGCCGCACATCTTCGAGAAGTTCTACAAAGGTGCCGGCGGCGGCGCCGGCCTGGGCCTGGCCATCGCCAGGCAGATCGCCCGCCACCACGGCGGCGACATCAGCGTCGAGAGCCGGCCGGGCCGCACCGTGTTCACCGTGCGGCTGCCGCGCGTCGAGCTGGGCGACGAAGGCGACTGAGCTCGCCGACCGCGCGCCGCCGCCGTCTCACAGCCGCGGCAAGGTGACGCCGCGCTGCCCCTGGTACTTGCCCTTTCGATCGGCGTAGGTCTGGGTCGGGCGCTCGCCCTGGAAGAACAGCAGCTGCACGATGCCTTCGTTGGCGTACACCTTTGCCGGCAGCGGCGTGGTGTTGGACAGCTCCAGGGTGACGTGGCCCTCCCATCCCGGCTCCAGCGGGGTGACGTTGGCGACGATGCCGCAGCGGGCGTAGCTGCTCTTGCCGAGGGCGAGCACCATGACGTCGTCCGGAATCCTCAGGTACTCGACCGAGCGCGTGAGCACGAAGCTGTTGGGGGGGATGATGCACTCGGAGCCCTCGAACTCGACGAGGCTGCGCGTGTCGAAGTGCTTGGGGTCGACCACCGAGTTGAAGGCGTTGACGAAGATGCGCCACTCCGGAGCCGCGCGGATGTCGTATCCGAAGCTGCTGAGGCCGTAGCTGATGACCCCTTCGCGCACCAGGCCGCTCTCGAAGGGCGAGATCATGCCGGCTCGGGCCTTGTCGCGGATCCACCAGTCCGGTTTGACGCTCATGCGGCGCAGTCTACCAGCGTCACCGGCGGCTCGGGCGCGGCTGGCGGCGGTGGTAGACTCGCGCCGTGCTCCTCGCCATCGACGTCGGGAACACCTCAACGGTGCTGGGCATGTACCGTGACGACGAGCTGGTGGCCTCCTGGCGTGTTGCGACCGACCGCCGGCGAATGTCGGACGAATACGCGGTGCTGTTTGGGAGGCTGCTCGAGCTCGAAAGGCTGGAGCCACCCAGCGAGGCCATCCTGTCTTCGGTCGTGCCGCCGGTGGGGCCCGAGCTGTCCGACGCGCTCAACCGCTACTGGGGCGTCCGCGCGCGCCTGGTCACCTCCGAGCTGGTGGCGCCTCTGCTGGTCGTCGACACCGACGACCCGCGCGAGGTCGGCGCCGATCGCATGGTGAACGCGGTGGCCGCGCTCGACTACGAGGGCGAGGCCTTCATCGTGGTGGACTTCGGCACGGCGACCAACTTCGACGTCGTCGTGCGGCCCAACCGCTTGCTGGGCGTGGCACTCGCCCCGGGGCCCGGCGTCGCGGCCGAGG
>CAYOXR010000161.1:0-5227 GCA_964407955.1 uncultured bacterium
TGAGCGTGCGGCCCCGCATGAACGCCAGCGGCGCGACCTCGATGGTGCCCAGCTCGAGCAGCTTCTCCACGCGATCGGCCGGCAGCATGTCGTACAGCGCGTCGTAAAGGGGTCTGAGGTAGGGGTCGATCTTGGCCTGCAGGTCGCCAGGCAGGAACCCCAGGCGCTCGCCGGCCTCCACCGCCGGGCGCGTGAGGATCATGCGCTTGACACGCCGCTGGGTCAGCGCCTCGACCGCCATGGCGACCGCCAGGTAGGTCTTGCCGGTGCCGGCCGGGCCGATGCCGAAGACGATGGGGCTGTCGACGATGGCCGCTACGTAACGGCGCTGGCCGGCCGTCTTGGGCCGCGCTCGGCCCGGCAGGTGTACCGCCTCGTCGACCCCGGCGTCGCCCGCCTCGGCCGGCGACGCGAGCGCATCGAGGTCGGAGTACTCGAGCTCCGTCAACGACAGCCTGCCTCCGCTCCGGATGGTCTCGATCAACGATTGGAACGTGCGCGCCGCCTCTTCGACCGCGTGCTCGTCGCCGCTGAGCCGAAGCTCGTCGCCGCGCGCCACCACGGTCGCACTGAGTCGTGCGCGCAGGAGTCGAAGGTTCTCGTCGTTCTGACCGAACAGGGACAGCGCCTCGGCGGGGCTGCGTAGCTTCAGCGTGACCGAGGTCGCGATGATGCCCTCCGCTGCCGGCGCTTCCACGCCGGCTCGTCCAGGATCTCGTGCCAGATCAGGCCGCTCACGACGTCTCGTCCACTGAACCGCTGCACCCCCATCGCCCTCAGTCTAGCGCCGCCGCGACCCCGCCGCCGTCGCATGTGCGCAGGGGTCGCGGTCCAGGCCCGCTCGGCGGAGCCCTTGCCGCCGGCCTCGACCGCCACGACCGCCACCTCGTACTCACGGCGTTCGGCAGGCACCGGCACGGCCGGCCTGGCGGGCGGTTGCGCGGCCGCGGGCCGGGCAGCGGCCTGCCCCCCACCTTGAGCCGCTTGCGGGCCCGCGCCCGCCTGGCCGGGTTGCGAGCCCGTTCCCATCAGCCCGCCCCCGAAGGGGTCCTCGGGGACCAGCTTGCCGTCCGCAGGCGGGACGTACGGCCTGTCGGCCGCGTCCGCTTGCACGAGCGGGCCTCCCGGAGGCGCAAACGCCCGTCCCTGGGGGTCCTCCGGGACCATCTGGCGCCCCCGTTGCGACGGCTCGAGCTCGGTGAACGGGTCGCCCGACACCAGCGGGCGCCCGCCCGGCGCGCTGGTGGAGGCCTCGGCCGGGCCCTCGCCGCGCGCCTCGCGAACGCGCCGTTGCGCCTCCGCCAGCCAGGGCGGAGCGTCCGCCTCGCCAAAGTCCGGCATGTTGCCTTGTGGCGGCCGGGGCGGGGCGCCGGGACGTTGCTGCGAGCTCTTCCGCATGGCACGGGAGAGCAGCGGCAGCACGATGAACACCAGCAGGAAGAGGATGCTGAGCAGCGTGTCGAGGCTCACCGTTCCTCCTCGTCACCCAGATCGGCCGCGCGTCCGATGCTGCCGCGCATGCTCGTGTCCGACTGGATGTTCTGCAGGTTGTAGTAGTCCATGACCCCAAGGTGACCGTCGCGGAAGGCCTGCGCCAGGGCCTGCGGCACTTCGGCCTCGGCCTCGACCACCTTGGCGCGCATCGCCGCGACCTGGGCGCGGTTCTCCTGCTCGGCCGCGACCGCCATGGCGCGGCGCTCCTCGGCCTTGGCCTGCGCCACTTGCTTGTCGGCTTCGGCCTGGTCGGTCTGCAGGCGCGCGCCGATGTTGCGCCCGACGTTCACGTCGGCGATGTCGATCGACAGGATCTCGAACGCCGTGCCGGAGTCGAGGCCCTTGGACAGCACCGTCTTGGAGATGGTGTCCGGGTTCTCGAGGGTGTCCTTGAAGCTGTAGGTCGAGCCGATCGACGACACGATGCCCTCGCCCACGCGCGCGATGACCGTTTCCTCGCCGGCGCCGCCGACCAGCCGCTCGAGGTTGGCCCGAACGGTGATGCGCGCGGTGGCGATGAGCTCGATGCCGTCCTTCGAAACGGCGCTCACGTTCGGCGTCTGGATGACGCGCGGGTTCACGGACACCTTCACGGCGTCGAGGACGTTCCGGCCGGCAAGGTCGATGGCGGCGCCGCGGTTGAACGGCAGGTGGATGCGCGCCTTGTCCGCAGCGATCATCGCGTCGACCACGCGGTCGACGTTGCCGCCGGCGAGGTAGTGCGCCTCGAGCTGGTTCTGCTCGACGTCGATGCCGGCCTTGATGGCCTTGATGAGCGGCAGGATGATCTTGTAGGGCGGCACCCGCCGCAAGCGCATGGCCACCAGGCTAGGCAGGCTGACCCGCACGCCTGCTGCGACCGCCGACACCCACAGCCCGATGGGGACTACCGAGAACAGGAAGATGAAGAACAGGATGACGAGGCCCGCGACGATCAACAGGGTGTAGTTCATGACACCTCCAAGGGTCTTGCCGGTGGGGTCGGCGCCCGGGCCGGACCGAGCGACGTGCGCGGCTCGCTCACGCGTCCGGGTCCCCGCCCGGATCGGGCGTGTTCTGGCGGACGGTCACGCGCATTCCCTCAACGCGCAGCACCCGGATGGTGCTGCCCGCAGGGATGAAATCGCCCTCGCTGACGACGTCGACGCGCTCCTCGTCGAAGCGGGCCACGCCGGCGGGCCGTAGGTCCGACAGCGCCACCCCCTCGCGCCCCGCCAGGTAGGCGCGATCGGCGCTCCCCGGCGCGCCCGGCGTCACCGGCGACGGCGGGTTGGTCAGGCGGGTGGAGAGCCGGAAGGCGGCCGCCACCTTGCTGTTGGGTAGCACCCACAACAGCGCCGCCACCAGTGCCCCGCCGAACAGCGCGCTGTAGCCAAGCACGGTGGCGGCCGAGCCCTGGAAGATGCGGATGACGGCGATCACGACGGCGGCGATGCCCAGCACCCCCGCCACCCCGAAGCCCGGGATCACCAGCACCTCCACGGCCAGCAACACCACGCCGGCCAGGATGAGCAGGATGTCCAGCGGCCCGGCGGGCGTCGCGATGAACGCACCGGCCGCCAACAGGGCCAGTGCCAACAGGCCGATGCCCCCCGGCACGCCGAACCCCGGCGTGAAGATCTCGATGAGCAGCCCGCCGATACCGATGACGAGCAAGGCGGCGGCCACGATCGGATTGGTCAGGGCGCTGGCCAGCCGCTCGCTCAGGGTCGGTCCGAGGCGCTGGATGGCGGCGCCGCCGTAGCCCCACTTCTGCAGGGCATCACGCACGCTGCTGGCCTGGATGTTGGCGATGTTGTTGGCAACCGCCTCCTGGGCCGTGAGCGTCACCAGCTCCTTGTCCGTGGCAATGCCGGGGATGGCGATGCCGGGGTCGACCATGCCGGCCGCCACCAGGGCATTGCGCCCGCGTGCCTCGGCGACGCTCCGGAACTCCCCGCGCATGGCCGAGTTGAACTTCTCGTTGACCGGCTTGGCGCCGCTGGGCGTGAGCGTGATGGGGAGCGCCGCGCCGATCGAGGAGCCCGGGAGCATGGCGAGCTTCTCGGCGCTCATCGCCACCAACGCACCCGCGCTGAAGGCGTTCTGCGCCACGGCCAGCGTCGGCACCTGGGCCTGGTTGAGGATGGCATCGACGATCGACTGCATGGCCGTGATCTGTCCGCCGGGCGTGTCCAGATAGAACAGCAGGGCCAGCGGCTGCTGCTTGTTCGCACGCTGGATGCGGACCTTGACGAACTGGGCCGTGGCCCTCGTGATCTCGCTGTCGATGGGGATCAGCCACACGCTGTTGCTGGTCGTCTGCGCGCGGGCGGCGGAGCCGGCCGCCACCATCACCAGGGCGGCGACCCCGGCGAGGGCGAGCCGCATCCCGCGCTGACCAGGACTCACCTGGTCAGCATAGCATGCGCTTCCGCTCGCCGCCCCTCCGCGTCCGGCCGCCGACCCTCGTCCAGGACACGGGTTCCGTGACCGTCACTCGAGCGCGACCGGCACCGCATGCTCGTTGCTGGAGCGGAGCGTCAGCACCGGCACGAACAGCGTTGCCAGGAAGCCTGCCATCACGACCACCAACAGGTCGCGATAGACGTGCGTGACCGCCGTCGCGAAGGCCTGGCGGATGGCGGTGGTGACCTGCTCGGCGACGGAGGCGGCCTGCGCCTTGAACTGGCTCTCGAGCTGTGACAGGAACCCCGCACGCGCCTGGGGATCCTGAACGGCACGCCTCCCGCCCATCAACACCAGCGCCTTGGCCGTCGCCGGCATCGGACTGGCGCCGACGACCTGCTCGAGGCGCGCCGTGTCGCCCGTGCGCACAGCGTCGGCGATCGCCTGGTACTGGCTGTCGAAGGCCCGCGTGATGCCCGCTCGCACCTGGTCGAGGCCCTCGGCGCTCACCTGGCCGCCGCCCCCGAACCCGGACGGCCCCATACCGGCCGGCGTCTGCATGGCGCTGAACGACGCCGTCAGGCTGCCCGCCAGCACCGTCCCCATCACGGCCGCACCGACGGTGCCGCCGATCTGCCGGAAGAACTGGGAGGCGCTGGTCGCCTGGCCGATGCGGCGGAAGTCGACGGCGTTCTGGATGGCCAGGGGGTACAGCGGCATGGACGGGCCAACCCCCAGGCCCGCGATCACCATGAAGGCGGTCACCCGCAGGTAGGGCACGCCGGGGCCCATGCGAGACAGCAGCAGCACGCCCACGAAGAGGATGGCCGCACCGATCAGCATGAGCAGCCGGTAGCGCCCGAAGCGCGACACGAGCTGTCCGGAGATGACCGAACCGACCACCAGGCCCAGCGACAGCGGGATGAGGCTGAGGCCGGCCCGGGTGGCGGAAACCCCGACCACGTTCACCATGAACAGCGGCAGGAAGATCACCAGGGACAGGAACGCCCCGCCGAGGAAGAACAGCGCCAGGTTCGCCGTCGAGAACACGCGGTTCTTGAACAGCGACATGTCGAGGATGGGGTTGGCGGAGCGCAGCGACCGTGCCACGAAAGCGACCAGCATGAGCGCCCCGCCGCCCAGCAGGCCGAGCGTGACGGCACCGCCCCAGGGGTAGGTGGACTTGTCGAGCTGCAGCGCCAGCACGATCGGCACGAGCCCGGCGATCAGCAGCGTGGCACCGAGCACGTCCATGGGCTTGTGGTCCTGGCTGGGCCTGAGCGGCGGCATGCGCGTCAGCAGGAACCACAATGCCACCGCGCCGGTGGGCACGTTCACGCCGTGG
>CAYOXR010000162.1:0-4718 GCA_964407955.1 uncultured bacterium
AGCATCTGCACGATGTCGAATGCGGCGCACGAACCGACGGCGTTCAGCAGCAGCTGCATGGGCCGCATGCCGGTCTGGGCGGTCGTCTCACCGTCGATCATCACCCGCTGCGCGTCGGGTGTGACCCCGACGAACCGCTTACCGGCGAGGTGATGGACGGTGGTGGTCACGGTCTTGGGCATACCGCCAGTATGCCGAAGCGCCCGCGCCCGACGGCGTCGCCAAGCGCACACGTGCGCAGCCGGCGGGCGCGCGGCGCCGAAGTGCCGGCGGCGGTAGACTCGCTGTCGTGCCGCCTGAGGACCCCCTGCCCGCCCTGCCGCCCGGCCCAGCCGCCGGAGCCTCCAAGGACGCCTGGCGGACGTGGGCGCGCGCCGCCCGGCGCCGGCTCGCCGGCGCGGAGCGCAGCCGGCGGGTCGCCGACGCCATCCGCGCCTGGCCGGAGTACGCCCGGGCGCAGAACGTGCTTCTCTACCTGGCCTTCGGCAGCGAGGTGGACCTGGCTGCGCTCGAGGTCGACGCGACCAAGGTCGTGCTGGTGCCCCGCAACGGTCGTGGTCCGGAGCACGACCTCAGCCTGCACGAGCTCGCGGGCGCGGCGCTGGAGAGGCACCCGTTCGGGCCGCGCCAGCCCGTCGCCGAGACGGCCGCCGTGGACCCCGCGGCGGTGGCGCTGGCGCTGGTGCCGGGGCTGTGCTTCGACGTCAACGGCACGCGCATCGGCTACGGTCGCGGCTACTACGACCGCTTCCTGCGCCGGCTCGCGCCGAACGCGCCACGCGTGGGCGTGAGCTTCGACGCGCTGGTGGTCGAGGCCCTTCCCCGCGACGCACACGACGTCCTGGTGACCCACCTGGCGACCGAGAGCGGCGTCAGGCCGGTTCGAGCCTCGCCAGCGTAGCCGGCAGATCCGCCATCGCGGTGAACGGCGCCGCCCCGCAACCCGCCAGCGCCTCGGGCGCGAGCATCGCGGCGTAGCCGAGCACGGGCATGCCCGCCGCCACCGCCGCCTCGACGCCGGCCGGCGAGTCCTCGATCACCACGCAGCGCCCCGGCGGCACCCCCAGGCTGGCGGCGGCGTGGAGGAAGAGGTCCGGCGCGGGCTTGCCGCGCGCCACCTCGCGGCTGCTGAACAGGCGCTCGAACAGGTCGGCGAGCCCGGCGGCGGCGAGCACCGCGCGCAGGTAGTCGTGACCACTGCTCGACGCCACGCAGCGCCGGCCGGGCAACGCCAGCGCCGCCGCTCGCACGCCCGGGACCGGCCGCGGGTCGGCGACGAAGGCTTCGATGACGCGGCGCTCGTGCCGCTCGACGAACCCCGGCGAAAGCTGCCGCCCCAGCTCCTGCTCCACCTCGCGCAGGCTCTCGGAGGTGGGCCGGCCCATGAAGCGCGCGATGGCGCTGGGGCGGTCGATGGGGTACCCCTCGGCGCTCAGCATCTCGGCCAGCAGGCCGTTGGCGATCGCCTCGGAATCGATCAGGACACCGTCGCAGTCGAAGATGACGAGATCGGGACGCATGCCGAAGGTCATGCTAGCAGGACGGCGACCGGCGGCGCAGGGCCCGCCCCGGCGGCGCGTAGGCAGCTATCCCTTGACCCCGGTGAGCGCCACGCCCTCGATGATCTGGCGCTGGAAGATGAAGAACACCAGCAGCACCGGCACGATCGCCATGGCGGACGCCGCCATGATGAGGTTCCACTGCGTGCTCGCCTCGCCGGAGAACAGCGCCACCCCGACGGGAACGGTGCGCATCGAGGCGGACTTGGCGATGATGAGCGGCCACAGGAAGGCGTTCCAGTTGCCGACGAAGTTGAAGATGCCGAGCGCGGCCAGGCCCGGTCGGACCAGCGGCAGCCCGATGCGCCAGAACAGCCCGAACTCGCTGACGCCGTCGACGCGGCCGGCGTCGAACAGGTCGCGGGGCAGCGTCAGGAAGAACTGCCGCATGAGGAACACGCCGAACGCCGGGATGAGCCCGGGAAAGGCCAGGCCCCAGTAGGTGTTGACCCAGTGGTACTGGGTCGACATCACGTACCAGGGGATGACCAGCATCTCGGTGGGGACCATCAGCGTCGACAGGATGACGAGGAAGATGATGTCGCGGCCCGGGAAGCGCAGGCGCGTGAGCGTGTACCCGACGAGCGAGCAGAAGAAGAGCACCGACACCGTGGAGATGCCCGCCACCACCAGGCTGTTGAGGAACCAGCGCGGGAAGGCGGTGTTGAACAGCACCTGGCGGAAGCTGGCCAGGGTCCAGTGGTGAGGCAGCACGTTCATGCGGAAGATCTCCTGCAGCGGCTTGAACGCCGAGAACAGCATCCACACGAACGGGAAGAACATCGCCACGCTGCCCACCGCGAGCAGCACGTAGGCCACCACCGTGCCGGCGTTCGGCCGGGGCCGCGTCTCGCTGTAGGGTTCGAGCTCGACCACGGGGCTCAGTACTCCACGCGCCGCTGGAGCAGTCTCAGCTGCGCGAGCGTGACGATCAATATGAGCACGAACAGCAGCACCGTCACCGCCGACGCGTAGCCGATCTGGAAGCGCGCGAAGGCGAGTTGGTACATGTACACGGCGATGCTCAGCGTGGCATTGAGGGGTCCCCCCTGGTCGGTGAAGTTGATGTTCACCACCTGGTCGAAGAGCTGCAGCGTGGCGATGGTGGAGATCACCACCGAGAACACCATCACCGGGTTCAACAGCGGCAACGTGATGAAGCGGAAGCGCTGGAGCGAGTTGGCGCCGTCGATGGACGCGGCGTCATAGAACATGCGCGGGATCCCTTGCAGTCCCGCGAGGAAGATCACCACCTGGAAGCCGAGCTGCTGCCACACCACCACCACGGCCACCGCCGGCAGCGCCTGACGAGGGTCGCTCAGGAACGCCAGCGTCGGGACCTGAATCCACGGCAGCCCGAGATGCGTGACGAAGTTGTCCCACGCCACGATGGCGTTGTTGAACAGCCCGAAGTTCACGGAGTACATCCAGCCCCACACCCACGCCACCGCCGCGGCGGGCGTGACGTAGGGGGAGAAGTAGATCGCGCGAAATATCGGCCGCAGGCGCCGCACGGCGTTCAGCATGACGGCGATACCCAGGCCCAGCACGAGCTGGGCGGGCACGATGATGGCGGCGTAGTAGAGGGTGTTCAGCAGCGCGCGGTGCAGCTTGGGGTCGGCGACCAACTCACGGTAATAGGTCAGGCCGAGGAACACGCGCTTGGCCGGGTCCACGTGCCAGCGGTGGAGGGAGAGGTTGAACGACTGCACCGCAGGGTAGATGCGCAGGAAGCCGTAGAACGCCAGCGGGAGGAGCAGGAACAGGTAGGCCCACAGCGTCTCGCGCGCGCTCAGCGACAGTCGACGGCGCCGGCGTCCGCCGGGCCCCGAAGACGGGTCGCCCTCACGCGGCCTGACATCGGGAGAACTCGGTTGCATCGCACCTCCGGGTGGCAGGCACCGTGGCGTCGGGCGAAGGGGTGAAAGGTCGGGGCCGGGGGCCGCCCGACGGCGACAGGGCGGACGGCCTCGGGCGCCGCCCGCCCGGCTGGCGGGCGGGGGCTGGGCGCCCCCGCCCGCGCGTTCGCGTTGGCTGCTACATGCCGTGCGCCTTGTCGAGAATCGCCTGCTCCTGCTTGGCGGCCTCGGCCCACGACGCCGCCGGGTCCTGATGCTGCAGGACGACGCGGTTCACGGCGTCGATGAACACCTGCCGCTGCGCGGTCTCGTCCACGAACTGGGTGGCGTGGGAGAACGCCAGCGACTTGATGAAGGGGCCGTAGACGGGGTCGCTCGCCAGCGTCGGGTCGTCGATGAGGCTGGCGCGCGCCGGCAGCTCGCCGACCACGTTCAGCCACAGCTTCATGGCGTCCGGGCTGGTGACGAACTTGAGGAACTTCGCGGAGGCCTCGAGCTTGGCCGGGTCCTTGAAGGCGTTCGGCGTGAGGCCGTTCATCCAGAACGAGCCGAAGTCGGACTTGACGCCGTTGGCCAGCGTCGGCAGCTCGGCCACGCCCCAGTCGAAGTTGGCGGAGTCCTTCACAGAGCCGATGGCGAAGCTGCCGTCGACGATCATGGCGATGTTGTCGAGCTTGTCGAAGCCATCGCGATAGCCGTTGTCGCCGGGCACGAAGTTCAGCTGGGCGACCTTGTCCTTGGTGACCAGGCCGGTGTAGAACTCGAACGCCTTCAGCCCGGCCTCGTCGTTGTAGGCCACCTTGGTGCCGTCCGCCGAGTAGGGCTGCCCGCCGAACTGCCGGATCAGCACCTCACGCAGCAGGTTGTGGCCCTGGCCGTTGGGCGCGAAGCCGAAGCCCTCCTGGGTCATGCGCGAGCCGCTGCTCTTGGTGAGCGCCTTGGCGTCGGTCACGAACTCGTCCCAGGTCTTGGGCGGGCCCTGGATGCCGGCGGCCTTGAACATGTCCTTGTTGTAGAAGAGCGCCAGGCTGCGCACGGCGGTCGGCAGGCCGTAGTACTCGCCGTTCCGCTTGGCGGCCTGCGCCATGGGGATGAACTCCTTGTCGAGCGTCGCCGTGTCGAAGTACTGGCTCGGCAGGGGCTTGACGTACCCCGCGCTCAGCCAGGTGTCGAGCCAGCCGTAGTAGAGCTGCACCACGTCGGCGCCCTGCCCCGCCGGCAGCGAGGCGGCCACCTGCTGCTGGTAGCTGTTGTAGGGGAAGGTCTCCTGCTTGACGGTGATGTCCGGGTTGGCCTGCTC
>CAYOXR010000163.1:0-2376 GCA_964407955.1 uncultured bacterium
CGGCACCAACCACTTCATCCCCGAGAACATCGCCCTCCAGCTCCCGCTACCGCCGCCCGCACGCGGCGCCGCCGAAAGCGCGCTGTGGTGGACGGTGAGTTCGGTGTTCAGGCGGCTCGACGCCGTGACCGCGCCCAGCGAGACGGCGGCCGCGCTCTTGAGACGCCGCCTTCCGAGCCGCGAGGTGACGGCGATCTCCTGCGGCGTGGACGTGACGCGCTTCAGGCCGCGCGCCGCCGCCGAGCGCAGGGCGCTCAGGCGACGCTTCGCGTTGCCGGACGCAGACGCGGTCGCCCTCTACGTCGGGCGCCTCGACCGCGACAAGAACCTGGACCTGCTGTTGCGCGCCATGGCGCTCACCGCGCGGCCCGAGCTGCTCGTGGTGGCCGGAAAGGGACTACAGGAGGAGGCGCTGAAGCGCCTCGCCCGCCGCCTCGGCGTCGGCTCCCGCGTCCGCTTCAGCGGCTACGTGGACGACGACACCTTGCCGGCGCTCTACGCGGCCTGCGATCTATTCGCCATGCCGAGCGTGGTGGAGCTGCTGAGCATCGCCACGCTGGAAGCGATGGCGACCGGCCTGCCGGTCGCGGCGGCGCGAGCGGGGGCGCTTCCCGAGCTGGTGAGCGACGGCGTCAACGGCGAGCTCTTCGACCCCGCCGACGCGGCCGCAGCCGCCAGCGTTCTGCGCTCGCTGGCCGACCGGCGGGCGTCGTGGCCGCGCTTCGCTTCGGCCGCCCGCGAGCGTGCCGAGGGCCACCGCCTGGAGCGCACGCGCGAGCGCTTCGAGGCCCTCTACCGGCAGGTGGCGGCGTCCCGTCCCTCGATGTTGCGTGCGGGTGGCGGCTGAGGCGGCACCGGCTGCGTGTGGCGGGGCATCCGCCCCGGTGTGCCTTCGCTATGATGAGAGACGCTCGACGCGCGCGCCACACGCGCACATCCTGGCCTGGAGGGGCACCGTGCAGCAGGCACGCATCGCGGTCCTGGGGAGCATGAACGTCGACCTCGTGACGCGCCTCGAGCGTTTCCCGCGTCCCGGCGAGACGGTGGGAGCGCGCGCGTTCGCCATGTACCCCGGGGGCAAGGGCGCCAACCAGGCGGTGGCCTGCGGGCGCCTGGGCGCCGACGTCGCCATGTACGGCGCGCTCGGCAGGGACGCGCTGGCGGCCCGTCTGCGCGAGTCGTTGCGCTGGGCGAACGTGTCCATCGACGCCGTGGTCGACGTCGCCGACGTCGCCACCGGGACGGCCGCCATCTGGGTAGACGGCGCGGGCGAGAACATGATCGCCATCGCGGCGGGCGCCAACGCCCGCGTCGACGCCGCCTACGTCGACGCCCACCTGCCTGCCCTGGCCGGTGCCGCCTACCTGCTCCTCCAGCTCGAGGTCCCCATCGACACGCTCGCCTACCTGCTCGCGTCCCTGCCCCGTCAAGGCGGCCCGCGCGTGATCCTGGACCCCGCGCCCGCCGCGCCGCTCGACACGCTGGATCTGACGCGCGTGTGGCTGCTCACGCCGAACGAGCACGAGCTGGCGAGCCTGACGGGCCTGCCCACGAGCAGCGACACGGAGATCGTGGCCGCCGCGGGGCGCCTGGCGGCGGTCTCGGGCGTGCACACGGTGTTGACCAAGGCTGCCAGCCGCGGCGCCTTCGTCAGCGAGGGCGAGCGCTTCGAGCGCATCCCCGGCTTCCCGGTCCCGGCCGTCGACACCACCGCGGCCGGCGACGCCTTCAACGGTGCCCTGGCGGCCGCGCTGGCCGGCGCCGTCGGCGAGCCCATGCGACTCGCGGACGCGGTGCGCTTCGCCCATGCCGCGGCGGCCGTCAGCGTGGGCCGGGCAGGGGCGCAACCCGCCATGCCCGATCGCGGCGAAGTGGTCGGCTTCATGAGGGAGCGCGTCACGGCATGAGCGACGACGTGGAGGCTGAGATGAGGGATCCGGCATGAAGAAGCGAGGCATCCTGAACGCGCAGCTGAGCGAGCTCCTCGCCACCCTCGGCCACACGGATCAGCTGGTCGTGGCCGACTGCGGACTGCCCGTGCCTCCCGAGGTCCCGGTCGTCGACCTCGCTCTCGTCAGGGGCATCCCGGCGTTCGCGGACGTGGTGCGCGCCCTCGCCGAGGAGCTCGTCGTGCAGCGCCTCACGGTCGCCGAAGAGATCGTGCAGCACAATCAGGCCGCGCTCGAGGCCGTGCGCGCGGCGTTCGCGGACGTCCCGCTCGACCGCATCCCGCACGAGCGGCTGAAGCAGGAGCTGGGCCTCGCCAAGGCCGTGGTGCGCACCGGCGAGGCCACACCCTACGCCAACGTGGTGCTGGAGTGCGGCGTTCCGTTCTGAGGACGCCGCCCCGCCCGCGCCCGGGACCGCCATGACCAC
>CAYOXR010000164.1:0-12677 GCA_964407955.1 uncultured bacterium
CTTCTCCGCCTCCTGTTTCGCCTGCAGGAAGGGCCGCAACGACGGCGCCATGCGCTCGGGCCGGTCGGCACCGAGCGAGCTGATCAGCACGAAGCGCTTCACGCCCGCGGCCTTCGCCGCCTCGATCAGGCGCACCGTGCCGTGGTGGTCGACCGCCTCGGCCTCGGCCGGGTCCGCGGCGCCGGCGGCGCACACCACCGCATCGACGCCTGCAAGCGCCTGCTCCAGCGAAGCCTCGCCCTAGTCGGGCGCGCCCCGGGTGAGATCGCACAGCACCGGCTCGGCGCCGAACGCTGCCACGGCGTCGCGTTGCTTCGGCCGCCGCACCATCCCCAGCACCGGGCCCTGGTGGGCGGCCAGCATCATCCGCAGGGCGTGAGAGCCGGTACGGCCGGCGGCGCCGACGACGAGCACCTTCATGCTCCGGGCATACCACGTCGCGGCGGCGCACGCTACAAGGGTGCGTTGTCCCTGGCCGGAGGCGTCGGCCGTCGCGGGCTCTGCGCGCCTCCGGCCGGTACATTGGCGTGGATGAAGCGGTGCGCCGTCCCGCTGTCGCAGGCGGGCGCGGCGAGCGGGTGGTGCGGTGGGTCCGACGAAGTCCGCCGGCTGGGCCCATTGTCCCTGGCGCACCATCGTGCCTCGCCCGAGAGTCGTGGTGAGCCCGCATCGCCGCTAGCGGTCCCTAACGGGGTTGTCTCGGTCATGATTGCCGCAAGGGCATGAAGGGCCGACTATTGCGTGGCGAACGATCGTTGCAGGCCCCAAGACGAAACTCGGTAGTGCGCATGGCTCTGGTGCACCCGCAGGGGTGCGCCGAGGGGGGAAGCTGATGATGCGTCGTGTCCTTTGGCTTGCCGGCGCGGCACTGGTTCTGGCCGCGCTCGGCACGGTGAGAGCGCAAGGCTCGAACGACTCTCTGGCCATCTATCGATGTGAGCTCCGTTGTGGCGATCTCGCTGCCGGCGAGCTCGGCCCCCGAGGCTTCGGCGAGCCTTCGGGCGGCACGGCAGCGGCTCTGGCGATCGTGGACGGCAACCGGCTCATCATCACCGGCGAGTACAGCGGGTTGTCAGGCGCGGTGATCGAGGATCTCGCGAGCGGCGTGCACCTTCATCACGATCCCGCGATGTATCACCTCGACACGCTCGTGCGTGGCTTCCAGAACGACGGCGGCACGGCTGGTGCGTTCGCGGGAACGGTGATCCTGACGCCGGCCTACCGCGCGATGCTGGAAGTCGGCCGCATGTACCTGGACATCCACACGGCCGCACTGCCGGACGGTGAGCTGCGCGGCATGTTGACGCCCATCGACGTGGCTGGCTTGCTGGCCAGGTGACGACCCGGCCGTGACGGGGGCCGCCCGCAAGGCGTGAACGTTCCCGTCTGGACGGGGCTGCCAGCCCAGCGGGCCACGAGCGGGGCCCGAACAGGCGCGCCGGAGGCCGGGGCGGCGCGCCGCCTTCTTGCCTGCGCCCCATCCTGACGGCATACGGGCTCCGTCAGAAGGCCCGGCAGGACGTGATAGCGTGTGTTTCCCCATGGACTTCGTGTGCCTCGCCGCAGGAAAGGGGACGCGCTTCGGCAACCTCGGGCGCTACCTCCAGAAGTGCATGCTCCCCATCGCGCTCACGCCCTTCCTGGAGTACTCGGTACGCAACCTGTGTGCCAGCGAGGCGTTCGACGCAAGCCGTGACCGACTGCTGATCCTCGTCGGCCACCACGGTGAGCAGGTGCGCGCCTACTTCGGTGACGATTACGGCGGCCTGCCCATCCGCTACCTCGAGCAGGGCGAGGCACGCGGCACGGGCCACGCGCTGGCGACGGTCGCCGCCGCCCTCGAGTCCGACGCCCCGGCGGTGGTGTGGCTCGGCGACCTGTACGTGCCGGCGGAGCTCTTCACCGCCGTCGTCCGCCGGCCGGCCGCGAACGTCCTCACGCTGGCGCCGGGAGGGGCCGATGCCAACGCCAGCGTTCGGGTCACCACCGACGGCGAGCACGTCAGCCGGGCCTGGTACGGAGAGGGGCCGCTGGCGGACATCGGCCTGTGGAAGCTCGAGCCCGCCGTCATGCGGGCCATGACCGGTGCGACCGGCACCGAGGTGCGGGCCCTTCCCAACCTGCAACGTCAGATCGAAGCGGGGTTGAGCGTGGCGTGGCAGCGGGCCAGCGAGTGGCTGCACCTGGGGGGCACCGAGCCGACGCCTGA
This sequence comes from uncultured bacterium, assembly GCA_964407955.1. Lineage (GTDB taxonomy): Bacteria > Deinococcota > Deinococci > Deinococcales > Trueperaceae > JASBRS01. The sequence continues at coordinate 2,210 of CAYOXR010000164.1, forward strand.
GGCCCACGTAGTGGCAGTGGCGCGCCGCGTTCTCGAGCTGGAAGGGGTGAGCGGGTGATCGTCTGCAAGACGCCGCTGCGCATCCCCCTCGCCGGTGGCCTCACCGACATCCGCCCGTACGCCGAGCGCTACGGCGGCGTCACGGTCAGCTCCGCCATCGACCGCTTCGTGTACGTGGTGCTCAAGCCCAACCCCGGCGGCGCCTTCGAGCTGAGGTATCAGGACACGCAGGAGAAGGCCGCCACAGGGCGCGGCATCCGCCACGACCTGGTGCGCGAGTGCCTGCGCCTCACCGGGCTGCTCGACACGCCCATGGCCATCCACATCCTCGCCGACCTGGCCAGCGAGAGCGGCCTGGGTGCCTCCGGGGCGCTCACGGTGAGCCTGCTCCACGCCATGCACCGCCTCAAGGGGGAGTCGCCGGCGCCTGCGGTCCTGGCGCGCGAGGCGGGGCACGTCGAGGTGGAGGTGCTGGAGGGTGCATCGGGCTACCACGACCCCACCATCACTGCGCTGGGCGGCATCAAGCTGATCGAGTACGACGGTGCCGAGGCCCGCGCACGCGAGCTGGGCATGAGCGCCGCGACACGGCAAGCCCTGGTTGACTCGCTGCTGTACTTCTACAGCGGCCACCACGCCCGCACCAAGCCCTCGCTCGACCTGCTCACGAGCCGGCTGGAGGAAGCCATCCCGGTTCTCGACGAGCTCAAGCGCATCGCCTACGAGCTCGAGGGCGCCTTCGCGCGCGGCGACGTCGAGCGCGTGCTGGCGATCATCGGCGAGCAGCAGGCCCTCAAGCAGCGCCTGCCCGGCAAGTTCGTCGACGACTACGTGCTGGACGTCACGCGCCGCGTCGCCGAGGCGGGCGGCCATGCCCAGCTCCCCGGCGGCAAGATCAGCGCCTTCGTGATCGTGGCGGCGCCGCCCGAACGCCACGACGCCGTGCGCGAGGCGCTCGCGGAGCTGCAGGAGGTGCGCCTCGGGCTCGAGCGCGAGGGCACGCGCGCCCTCGAGTTGTGAAGCTCACCCTGGCGCCGGCGCGGCTCGGCGCGGGGCGACAACGGGTCCGCATTGACGCGTCTTGCGCGGATGTAGCGTGAGGCGACATGAGGCCCCCATCGTGGCGCCGGAAACCGACGGTGCGGCCGCGAGGCCGAACCTGGCCGCGTTCCTTGGAAGCCGCGTGCAGGTCGTTGTCGACAGGCCCATGGGCGCGCCGCACCCGCGCTTCCCGGACGGCGTGCCCTACCCCGTCAACTACGGCTACCTTCCTGGGACGACGTCGGGTGATGGCCTGCGCGTAGACGCCTACCTGCTCAATTGCGACGGGCCGCTGGCCGCCGGCGCCTTGGTCGAGGGGGTCGTGGTCGCCGCGGTCGTGCGCCAGGATGACGTCGAGGACAAGCTCATCGTGATGTCGGTGGGCCGTGCGGTCGATGGTCGTCTCGCCGCTGCGAGCCTCGAGCGGGAGGTGAGCTTCCAAGAGCGGTACGTCGACAGCAGTGTGGCGGTCCGGGGCGGTTTGGGGGGCTAGGCAGCGCCGGCGGGACGAACACGACTGCCACAGCCGGCTTGAGCCGCGCCGCGCCCCGTACGCTCGGCGCAGAAGGGGCGCGGAGTGAGACGCCCGGTCCGGGATGCCGCCGACGCGCGCCCGGCCCGCCGTTGGCGCTCGGCCCCTTGACACGTGCGTGAGGGCGGCGCAGGCTTGGCTCGTGATCTTCGGTGCCGCCGGCCCGTCGCTGTCCGCCGCGGAGCTCGCCGAGCTGGCGGCGAGTATCGCGCCGCCGGGGTCGGCGCTGGCGCTGCTCGGCTCCCATGCCCGCGGCGAGGCCGGTCCGAACAGCGACGTGGACCTCCTTCTGCTCGTTCCCGACGGCGTTTCGCCGCCGGCCGCGAGCTCGCACCTCGTCGCTGGACGACTCGTGGTGATGAGCGCGGCCTCCGAGTCCGAGACGAGGACGTGGTTCGAGCAACCCGACCTCGCGGTCGTGACCGTCGCCGGCCTGCGCCGGGCCAGAGTGGTGAGCGACCCGCACGGCACCGTCGCCGCTCTCCTCGAAAGGGCGGTGGCGTTCACCTGGACGGACAGCCTGGAGCGGCGGGCAGATCGCTGGGTGGGCGATGCCCTGGCCGGCTGGGCCGAGGAGGCCATGCGGGGCGTCGAGGGACTGCGGCGCGACGACCCGGGGCGCCTGCTGCTAGCACGCTTCGGCTTGTCCTGGGGGCTGTCGCGCGTGATGGTCGTCCACAAGCGCCTGCTCCTGGAGACGGAGAACGCCGTGCTGAGCGCGCTCGCGGCGGCCATGGGCGAGGCGTGCAGGTGGGTCGAGCTGCAGCGGGCCGCGTTCGGCCTGGACAACGCCGGCCGCACCCCCGGTTTGCGCGAGCAGGTCCTTGCGGGGCTGGCGCTGTACCGCGAGACCGACCGCCTCGTGTCGGCGCTCCTGAGCCCCGACGAGCGCCGCGTGGTGGATGCGGCATCGCAGGCGGCCGCCGGCTGGACCGGCGATGGCGCCGTCGAGCGCTGACCGGCCGGTAGAGCCGCGACCCGGGCCCAAGCGTGAACGATGCCATCGAGCGCCGCAGTTCCCGGGCGTAGCCTGTCGCCCATGCAATCTGCCGTCACGCCTCCGCGCCCGGCCTGGCTGACGGGCGCCCTGTGGCTGCTCGTCGCCTTGCTGCTGGCGGTGTTCGCCGCGCTCGCGTACGGCGTCTACCGCCACCACGTCTTCGGCTTCGACGCCGCCGTTCTGCGCTTCTGCCACCGTCACGTCACGCCGGCGCGCACGGACGTCGCCCGCGCGCTCAGCTTCATCGGCGAGCCCACCAGCCTCGGCCCCGCCACCCTGCTGATCGTGCTGCTGCTGGCCGCGCTGCGGCGTTGGCTGTGGGCCCTGCTGTTCGCCCTCCAGGTGGGCGGCGCGGCGGCGCTGGACCTGGCCACCAAGGCCCTCGTCCAGCGGCCACGGCCCGCGCTCTACCCCCACCTCGTCCACGAAACCAACTTCTCGTTCCCGAGCGGCCACGCCATGGGCGGGCTGGCGTTCTTCCTGGCCCTGCACCTGCTGCTGTGGCGCACGCTGCCGCGCCGCTGGCGCTGGCTGGGGCTTCTGGGGCTGGCGCTGGCCGCCGTCATCGGCGCATCGCGTCCTTACCTGCAGGTGCACTACCCGACAGACGTTCTCGCTGGCTGGGCGTTCGGTGCGGGCTGGACGCTGGCGCTGCAGCTGCTGCTGTGGCGCCCCGGCCAGGCGCGTGCCGCGCGCCGCGCGCTCGGCTGAGCCTGAACGGCTGCCGTCAGCCGCTCGGCAGAGATCCGGCTGGGTCGCAGGCAAGACTTGTGTTTCCCGAGCGCATCGCGTAAACTGCACTCGTTCCGAAAACTCTGTGAAGATTTTTCGTAACACGGGCGTGAGCCCGGAAATCCGTAGCGCCTCTTGCAGAGAGGCAGTTGGGTAAAGGTAGGAACATGGCAAGTGGAAGAGTAAAGTGGTTCAGCGCTGAAAAGGGATACGGCTTCATCGAGCAGGGCGACGGCGGACCCGACGTGTTCGTCCACTTCTCGGCGATCCAAGGCGAAGGCTTCCGCAACCTGAATGAGGGTGACGAAGTCGACTTCGACGTCGAGCAGGGGAAGAAGGGCCTGCAGGCCGCCAACGTCGTGGTAACCAACGCGGCGCCAGCAGGCGGACGCGCCCAGCGTTACTGAGGACGGACCCAGAACCCGTTGCGGCGCCCGGCTTTCGAGCCGGGCGCCGCTCTTGTATGCCGCTCTGGACGACCGGCGCGCGCGCTCGTGCCGGCGACGGCAAGCAGCCGACCGCCCGAACGCAAGGAGCGTACTCGAGCCGCCGGACGACCAAGATAGCCGGGCGGCCGCTACGTGGCCGCCCGGCACGGTTCGTCGTGCGAGGATCCTACTGCGACAGCCCGACGGTGGCAACGTCCCAGTTGCCCGCCGGGTCGATCACCATGCCCGATACGTTGGGCTTGGTGAACGCGATGAGCTGACCGTAAGTCTGCCACAACGGGATGAAGGGCACGTCGTTGGCCGACATCTTCTGGACCTGTTCGTAGTAGCCGGCACGCACCGTCTGGTCGGTGGTCTCGATCGACTTGGTGAGGAGCTGCTGGTACTGCGCGAAGTCGGGAGCCTGATTCCAGAACGTCCCCAGGCTCTTGGTGGAATCGACCAGCCAGGGAGCGAGGAAGTTGTCCGGGTCGATGAAGTCCGGGTACCAGCCGAGCGTGAACACGCCCAGCGCACCCTGTGGCATACGTGTGGTGTAGGTGCCCCAGTCGAGCGCCGCCAGCGTCACCTTCATCATGCCGGTCTGCTCCAGGGCAGTCTTCAGCTCCGCGGCGACGTCAGGCTCGGTGGAGCCGTAGTGGCCGGTCGGGTACCACAGCGTGAAGCTCAGGGGGTTGGAAGCGCTGTAGCCGGCCTGCTGCAGGAGCTGCTTCGCCTTCTCCAGGTCGCGATGCGGGAAGACGTCGATGTGGCTCCACATCCCTGGAGGCACCATCGAGTACAGCGGCTGATTGATGCCGGAGAAGACGTCGGTGACGATCGCCTGGCGGTCGACGGCATAGGCGATGGCCTGCCGGATCTTGACGTTGTCGAAGGGCTTCTGCGAGACGTTGAACAACATGTAGCGGATGCTCAGCGAACCGGAGGGCTTGACCTCCTTGAAGCTCGCGTTCTTCGCGAGGCTGGTGATGTCCTGCGGGTTCAAGCTCCGGTAGGCGATGTCGATGGCGCCGGACTGCAGCGCCGAGCGAAGCGCAGAGGCATCGGAGTACATGTTGTAGATGACGCGGCTGACTTTGGGCTTGGTGCCCCAGTAGCCGCTGTACGCCTCGAGGACGACGCGCTGGTTCGGCACGTACGACACCAGCTTGTAGGGGCCGGTGCCGGCGTACTTGCCCTTGGCGAAGCTGTCGGCCGGCGTGCTCTTGGGCGACATGATCTCTACCGGACTGATGGGCGGCGCCAACCGTGCCAGGAAGGTCGCATCGGGGTGGGACAGCGTGAAGACGACCGTGTAGGGGTCGGTCACGGTGATGTTCTTGATGTCACCTTTGATCAGACCGAGTGCGCCCTTGGGACCGTCGAGCTTCAGCGCCCGGTCGAACGACCACTTCACCGCGGCGGCGTTGAAGGCCGAGCCGTCGGTGAAGGTCACGCCATGGCGCAGGTTGAACGTGTAGGTGAGGCCGCCGTTCGAGACGTCCCAGGAGGTGGCCAGCGACGGCTCGATCTCGGTGCCCCCCGGCTTGGTCCTCACCAGGCCTTGCGCGGTCTGGGCCAGCACGTGCCACGTGAAGTAGTCGTACGAGTTGGCCGTGGAGAGCTCGGTCACCGAGTCGGTGGTGCCGATCGTCAGCACGTTGTTCTGCGCAAACGCCAGGCCCACCACGACCAGCGAAGCGACAGCGATCCATCGGATATAGCGCATCGCGTCTTTCTCCTTCCCGAGCTGGCCCTCCTGACAGGCAGGGGCATTGTAAAGCGAGGAACAGTGGCGGGGGCAAGGTTCTGCCTGGACGGCCGGCGCCGGTGACGGGGCTCGGCGGCCCAGCAGCGACGCGGTGGACGTGAGAATCGCGCTCGCGGAAGCTGTGTTCGGGCCCGCGATCAGGTTTGGTGCCCCAGCGCCTCGCCGACGCCCTCGCCGAGCAGGTTGAAGCCGAGCGAGGTGAGCACGATGGCGATGCCGGGGAAGGTGATGAGCCACCAATACCCCGACTGCAGGAATGCCTGGCCGTTCTGGATGTCGAACCCCCAGTCGGGCGTGGGTGGTGGCAGCCCGAAGCCGAGGAAGGCCAGGCCCGCCTCGGTGAGGATGGCGTCGGCGATGTTGAACGACACGATAGCCATGATCGCCGTGAGCGTGTTCGGTGCGATGTGGAAGCGGAGCATACGGGGAGTGCGCGCGCCGAGCGCCTGGGCCGCCTCCACGTACGCCTCCTCGCGGACCTTCAGCGTCTGGCCGCGGGCCACGCGGAAGTAGGTCGGGATGTACACGATGGCGATGGCCGCCACCATGTTGACCACGCCCGGGCCCAGCATCGCGACGATGGTGATCGCGAGGATCAACGCCGGGAAGGAGTAGAGCGCGTCCATGACGAGCGACAAGACGCGGTCGAGGGTCCCGCCGGCATAGCCCGAGGTCCATCCCAATGCGGCGCCCACCAGCAGCGACAACAGGGTCGACGTGAACGCCACCTCCAGCGGGATGCGCCCGCCGTAGATCACGCGCGACAGCACGTCGCGCCGCAGCTGATCGGTGCCGAACCAGTGGGCCGCGCCTGGAGCTGCAAGCCGGTCGGCGCCGGGCATCGTGGGACTGTAGGGCGCGATCAACGGCGCCACCAGCGTCAGCAGCACGATCAGCCCCACGAGCACGATGCCCGCGACGAGCACACGCCTGCGCCCGATCCACAGCGTCAGGGGCGAGACCACCACGCGGCTGCCTCGCGGCGCGTCGACCATCAGTCGAACCTCACTCTCGGGTCCACCATGGCGTACACGAGGTCGACGACCAGGTTGACGGTCGCGATGAGGATCGCGATGACGACGACCGTCCCCTGGATGGCGTTGAAGTCACGCGCCTTGATGCTCTGGAGCAGGAAGCTGCCAATCCCGGGCCAGCTGAACACCGCCTCGGTGAGAACCGCGCCCCCCATGAGGATGGCGAACTGGATGCCTACCACCGTGATGATCGGGATCATGGCGTTGCGGAGCGCGTGCTTGAGCACCGTCATGCGCGCCGGCAATCCCTTCGCCTTCGCCGTACGGACGTAGTCCAGCCCCAGCACCTCGATGAGGCTGGCCCGGGTGACCCTGCCGACCAGCCCGGAGAGCGCCAGGCCCAGCGTGAAGGCAGGCAGCAGCAGGTGCTCCACGGCTTGTCCGAAGAGCGCGAGATTACCGCGGAGAAGGGTGTCGAGGAGCAGGAAGCCGGTGATCGGCTGGAAGAACGCGGCGGACACCGGGTTGAGCTGCAGGCCGGTGGGCAACCAGTGGAGGAAGATGCCGAACACCATCTGCAGCATCAGACCGCTCCAGAAGATTGGGATGGCGTAGGTGCCGATGTGGGTGAAGCGAAGCACCTGGTCCACGATGCCGCCCTCGCGAAGCGAGGCCCAGATCCCCGTGGAGACACCGATCAAGGCGGCGATGAACAGCCCCGAGAAGGACAGTTCCAGCGTCGCCGGCAGGTGCAGCGCGATCTGCGAGGTCACCGACAGGCCCGTCGAGAAAGACTCCCCGAGGTTGCCGTGGACGACGCCCCACAGGTACTTGACGTACTGCACATAAATCGGCTGGTCGAAGCCGAGGCGATGCTCGTATTGCTTGATGAGTGCCTGAGGCACGTTGCGGCCGCCCAGGATGACCAGCACCGGGTTGCCCGGCATGACGTGCAGGACCAGGAAGACCACGGTCAGCAGGATCAGCACCATGGGGATGGTAAGCAGGACGCGCGTTGTGGCGTAACGGAGCAATCCCATGTGAAACCGTGTGCATGATATGGCGGGCCGACCGGCCGGTCAAATCATTGCAATCGGAACGGTTCCAAGTGCGTCGGGGACTGCCTGCAGCGGGGTCAGCCGTCCTGGTCAACGTCGAACTGCGCGCCCTGCGAAGCGCGCACACGCAGGTACTGCCAGCCGGCGGTCGCGAGCACGAAGACGACGAGGAACAGCAAGCTGCCGGCGACGATGGCGACGGTGGCCGGCTCGGAGTCGGCCGCGTCGACGATCACCGCGCCCACGACGGTGGCCACGAGCGCCACGGGCAGAACGCCCAACACGGCGGCGCGCAGGGTGCCCTGCGCCAGCGCCCCCGCCCGCGCCCGCCTGAGCGCCAGCATCACGTTGGCGACCGCGAACAAGCTGGCCACGTCGAGGTAGCCGCGCGGCGGCACCCGCACGACGAACTGCTCGATGAGCAGCAGGAACAGCAGGCCGAGGTGGAACGTGGCGAGTCCCCCGAGGCGGAAGCCGCCGTCGGGGAGGCCTGCCGGGTATGACCCGCGGCCACCGCTCACCGCCGTGGCTCCCGTGACGGCCGCCTGAGTGCGACCACAGGCAATCCCGAAACGGCGGGGCCACGCACGCGACCGAAGCGCCAGGGCGACAGCCAAGCCATGGCGCATGCTGCGACCCGCTGGGCGACGCCTGCCAGGGGCGAATGTCCTCGCCCTCGGCGTCTGCGGTGGTCGCCGCGAGCGCGGCGGTCAGCCGATTCCGGCCGGCCTGCCGCGCTCCGGCAGGTTCACGCCTGTGGTGCGGCCGGTCTCAAGACTCTTCTGCCGGCGGCTCCGCCTTCTCGCCCTTCTTGCCGCCCTTGCCTCCCCTGGCGGCCTGCGCCGCCGCGATCTTCTCGATCAGGTCAGGCACCTTCTCGAACATCTGGCCGAGCCCGCCCTTGCGGGCCGGCGGAGCCAGGATCGAGAGCTCGGCGCCGTGGATGACGATGAACGCGGCCGGCTCCACCTTCACTCCGCCGCCCCCGCCGCCCCCCGAGCCCTTGCCGCTGCCGGTGCCCTTGCCGCCGCCGGAATCGCCGGCGCCCTCGCCTTCGCCGCTACCGCCACCGAAGCCCACCGACACCTTGGAGGTGGGGATGACGGTGTGCTCCCCGTACTGCAGCGCCTCTCCGACGACCGTCTCCGTCTTGGCAATCGTCGCGATCTCGTCGACCAGCGTCTTCATGAGGTCCTGAACGCTCATGTCCAGCTCACTCCCTTCCTCCGCCCTCACGGCGGGTCGTTGCCCGGTCATCGCCGCCCCTGCCACGTGCGCGTCTCGGGCGCGCCCGGCGCGTCACGAGCCACAGCCGCAACGCGAAGATGGCGGCGTGGAGCGGCATCAGCCGCAGCGACGCGTCGAGCGCGAGGCGCGGCGTTTCCGTCGAGAAGTCGGGCTCGAGCGCTACGTTGCGCTGCACCCGGGGTGGAGCCACGGCGCGGACCGCGTAGGCGGCACCGACCAGCCAGCCGGTGGCGGCCGGGTCGGGCGTGGCGATCGTGGCCTGAAGCTGCAACCGCCGCACCTTCACGCGCCGGAAGAAGGCGCGCAGAGCCGCGAAGAAGCGCCCCCGTTGGCGCCACAAACGGCGCCACGACATGCGCCTGCGTGGCCTACGCTTCCGCTTGCGCTCGCGCGGACGGTTGGGCCGGCGGCGGCGCGCGCCCATCGACCAACGGCCGATGCGCAGCGATAAGAGCCGCAACTCGGTGGTGCGCACACGCAGGTCGAACGCGAGGCGCAAACCCGGCCCGGAGAGCGCCAGCACGCGGCGCTCCTCGCCCCAGGTCGCATCCAATGCCACCGGCACCAGCAGCAGCAGGCACACGAGCAGCAGCAACAACACGACCAGCGCCGCCAGGGAGATCCCCAGCCACATCAGGATTGCCACGCACACCCCCCACGCCGGGCGCCGAGGCTCGCTCCGCGCCCGTCCCGGCGAGCATGCAGGTCCGCCGGTCCTGCCGGGTCCGTGGAACTCCCACCTCGGCTGTCCGTGACAGGTCGGGCGAGGATCGCGGGCAGCAACGGCCTGTCAACGGACGGGCCGCCGCGACGCCTCGCGGCCGTCGAGCTGCGGCCGGCTTGCAGCCACATCATCGGGCGGGGCCGAATGTGGCTGCTGAGTGGCGAACGGCCGGGGCGAGCGCATGCTGCCCGAGCGACGGGCATCGCCCGGCCAGGGCTCACCGGCGCCCATGCGCGCTCGGGAGGGCGACCGGTCGAACCGGAAGAGGCCGAGGCGCGCCAGGCCGCAACGAAGGTGGTCGGGCCTGCGGCCCGACCACCCAAGCGACATGCAGCCGCGCGGCTAGCGGCCATGTTCCGTCTCCCGATCCCGCGCCTGACCCGCATCCTGATCCCCACTTGACTTTTACTAGGAACTAAATTTATGATCCATCGAATCATTCATCGGCCGCGCGGAGCGTTCGAAGCGTGACGTTCCGGCGCCGGCCCACTCACCGCCACACCAAGAAAGGAGCGTGCGCGATGCGGTGCTCTATCGCCCACTTCGGCAGCTTGTCGTGTCCCGACGCCGCGGCGCGCCCGCGACAGCGAGCGCCATGAGCCGCAAGCGCGCCCAGCGCCAGCGCCCATTTCGGACTGCCACCACAGGTTTCACCCGCGACGTGAACCGCGCGGCCATCCTCAGGCTGGTCGGCGCAGCCGGGCCGATCGCACGCAAGACCATTGCCGCGGAGCTCGGCCTCAGCTCCGCCACCGTGACGGGCATCACCCGGGAGTTGCTGGCACAAGGACTGATCCGAGTGGCCGAGCGCGCGCCGTCGCAGGGCGGGCGGCCGGCGTTGCTGCTCGAGCTCGTCGGGGAAGCCGCCACCGTCCTCGGCGCCAAGATCGCCGCCGATCACCTGGTCGGTGTGCGCGTCGACTTCGAAGCGCAGGTGCTGGAGCGCTTCGAGTCCCCGTT
>CAYOXR010000165.1:0-3137 GCA_964407955.1 uncultured bacterium
AAGAACACCACCAGGATGGCGGTCCCGGTGACGCCGGTCGGGTGCCGCACGAAGCGTCGGACGGCGTCCTGCGCCAGCGAGCGTCCGCGTACCGCCGCCTCCGACTCGTGACTGAAGGTGACGTCGCTCATACGTACTGGATGCGGGGGTCGATAGCCGCGTAGGAGAGGTCCACGAGCAGGTTGACGATCACGAACATAGTGGCCACGAACAGCACCCCGCCCTGGATGATGGGGTAGTCTCGCGAGCCGATGGCATCGTAGATGAAGCGTCCGATGCCGGGCCAGGCGAACACCGTCTCGGTGAGGATGGCGCCCGACAGCAGCTGCCCGAAGCTGAGGCCGATGACGGTGATTACCGGCAGCAGCGCGTTGCGCAGGGCGTGCTTGTTGACCACCGAGCGCCATTCGACGCCCTTGGCGCGAGCCGTGCGGATGTAGTCCTGGCCGAGCACCTCGAGCATGCTGCTGCGCGTCATGCGCACGATGATGGCGAGCGGGATGGTGCCGAGCGCCAAGCCCGGCAGTACCAGGTGTCGCAGTACGTCCCACAGCACCGGCCAGTTGCCTTGCAGCAGCGCGTCGAGCACGTAGAAGCCGGTGCGTGAGTGGAACACCGCCGTGGGGTCGATGCGGCCCAGCGAGGGGAGCCAACCGAGATTCACGGTGAAGACATAGATCATGATGATGGCGAGCCAGAACACCGGGAAGGAGACGCCCGCCAGCGCCAGGAACATCACCCCGGTGTCGACCGCGGTGCCGCGTCGCAGCGCGGCCAGCACGCCGGTGGGCACTCCCAGTCCGACGGCGATGAGCATCGCTACGATGGTGAGCTCGAAGGTGGCGGGGAAGCGCGCGGCCAGCCCCCTGCGCACGCTGGTCAGGGTGAACAGCGAGCGCCCCAGGTTCCCGCGCACGGCGTTGAACACGAAGCCGAAGTACTGCGAGTCGAACAGCCCCTTGACGCCGTCCTGCTTCAAGCCGGCGACGTTGAAGAACATCGGCCGGTTGAGCCCGAGCTCCTCGCGCAGGCGCTCGTACGTGGCCTGGGAGCCGCGTTCGCCGACCATGACGCGGGCGGGGTCGCCGCCGATGACGCGGGGGATGGTGAAGACGAGCAGGCTGACCCCGAACAGGACCGGGATCAGGCCTAGGACTCGCCTTGAGACGTATGCGAACACGGTGTCAGTTTTCCGGGGCGTGCAGGCGGCCCGCCGAGAGGCGGACGGCCTGCACGCGAAGAGGGCGACGCTACTGCTTGCTCACGGTGGCCAACGAGACGGTCGTGCCCATGGCGTTGGGCAAGTAACCGCTGATGTTGGCGCGGGTGGCGTTGAGCGAGCGCGGGTAGACCATCGGCAACGCGGGCACCTGGTCGTAGATGATGGTGGAGGCCAGCTCGTAGTCGAGCTCGCGGGTGCTCAGGTCCGAGGCCTGCGCGGCCTGCGACAGCAGCGATACCACCTTGTGGGCGTTGGCGTCGTTCCAACCGAAGCCGTTGACGCTCTCGGAAGCGTTGAAGAAGGTGTTGATGAAGTTGTTCGGGTCCGGGTAGTCGGCGTTCCAGCCGAGCATGTACATCGGGAACTTGCCCTGGTCGTAGTCGCTCAGGTAGATGCTCCAGTCCTCGGTGTTGAGCTGGGCGTGGATGCCGACGTCCGCCAGGTAGGACACGATCGCCTCGGCCACGTCCTTGGGCGCGGGGTAGTAGGGCCGCGACACCGGCATGTACCAGAACTGCGTGTCGAAGCCGTTCGGGAAGCCGGCCTCGGCCAGGAGCTGCTTGGCCTTCTCGGGGTCGTAGGGGTACGCCTTGACGTCGCTGCGTCCGATGAGCCCGGGCGGAATGAACTCGGTGGCGACGTCGCCGAGCTTGCCGTAGAAGGCGTTCACGATCGCCTGCTTGTCGATGGCGTAGGCCACCGCCTGGCGCACGCGCACGTCGTCGAAGGGCTTGTTCGCCTGGTGGAAGCCGACGTACCCGATGCTCAGCTCGGGGCCGGCGCTGGCCTGCTTGAGCTCCTTGCTGCCCTCGACGACCTTGAGGTCGTCGGGTGACAGGTTCACCGCGATGTCGAGCGTGCCGGCTTCGAGCTGGGCCAGGCGGGTGGGTGCCGACTCGATCCCCTTGAAGACGATGCGCTCGACCTTGGCCTTCGGACCCCAGTAGTTGTCGTTGCGTACGAGCGTGACGTGGTCGCCTTCGACCCACTCCTGGAACTTGAACGGGCCCGTGCCGACGAGGCCGACGCTGGGCGTGCCGTAGGCTGCGCCTGCCTTCTTGATGGCGGTCGGGCTCTGCATGCCGAAGTAGCTCGACGACAGCAGTGTCGGGAAGAAGCCGGTCGGCTGGGTCAAGGTGAACCTGACGGTCAGGTTGTCGACCACGTCGACCTTCTCGAGCAGGTAGCCCGACTGTCCGTAGAAGGCTCCGAAGATGTACGTCCACGCCGCCATGTCCTTCGTCTGTGGGAAGGCATAGGGGTTGTCGCGGTGGTTCCAGCGGTCGAAGTTGAACTTCACCGCCTCGGCGTTGAACGGCGTGCCATCCTGGAAGCTCACACCCTGGCGCAGGTGGAAGGTCCACACGGTGGCGTCGGCGTTGGCCTCCCAGCTCGTGGCCAGACCCGGCGTGATGTCGGTGGTCCCCGGCTTGTAGAGCACCAGCGGCTCGGCGACCTGGTACTGGACGGTGAGTGAGTTCCCGTCCTGCGGCAAGTCGAGGTTGACCGGCAAGCCGCTCTCGCCGTAGACGAGCGTCTGTGCGGCCGCCAGGCCCGATAGGGCCAGCAGGCCCATGGCGACCAGAACGATTCGCTTCATACGCACCTCCCAATGCGTTTCCACATGCAGGTGGCCCCAGCCTGACGCCCTCCAGGAGGGGCCCTGGTTTACCTGCGTTGTACCGAGTCTAGCATCTCGGTCGGGCTCGCCCCTGAGAAGGCCGTCAGCGGGCTACGCGACCGCTTCGAGGCGTCCGCCGGCGAGGTGGTAGCGGCGAGCCACCGGTCGCACCAGCTCCTCGTCATGCGTGACCATCACGACCGCAGCGCCGCGCTCGCTGGCCAGCTCCAGCAGCAGCTCGAAGACCTGCGTGGCATTGCCGCGATCGAGGCTGCCAGTGGGCTCGTCCGCCAG
>CAYOXR010000166.1:0-2283 GCA_964407955.1 uncultured bacterium
GAAGGCGTCGTCGCCGTAGCCCCGGCCCGCCAACGTCTCGCGCGTCACCCGGTCGATGGCGGCTCCCTGCGGGTACCGCCCCTCGGCGTAGGCTCCGGCGATGGCGCGGAAGGCGGCGTCACGCGCCTCGATGACGGCCGAGAACGGTGCGCCCTACGCCGACGTCACCTGGATGGGCGTGTGCGGTGAGCCGGACGACGAGCTCGTGCGCGCCTTCGAAGCCGTGAAGGCCGCGCGCGACGCCGCCTTCCGCGCCATCGCACAGGCGTGGGATGCCGGCGAGCGGCCCGAGGGGCGCGAGATCGATCGCGTCGCCCGCGACCTGCTGGCGAGCCGGGGCTATGGCGACGAGGTCTTCATCCACCGCACCGGGCACAGCCTGGGGACGGCGCACACACACGGCGACGCCGTGCATCTGGACGACTTCGAGACGTGTGACCGCCGGCGGTTGCTGACGGGGCTGGGGCTCACGATCGAGCCGGGCGTGTACTTCCCTGACTTCGGCGTGCGCAGCGAGATCGACGTGCTGCTCGAGGACGACGGCCCGCGCGCCACCACCGACCTCCAGGCGGATCTGGAGCGGCTTCCGGTGCCGCGGGCGTGACGAGCGAAGGGAGACGGCGATGGGACGCGTGATCCACTTCGAGATTGCAGCGCAGGACCTGGACCGCGCGGCGCGGTTTTACGAGCAGGTGATGGGCTGGACGGTCCGGGGCTGGGAGGGGCCGGCCGAGTACCGCCTGATCGGCACCGGGGAGGCGACCGAGCCGGGCATCGACGGGGGCATGATGCGCGCCGGCGGCCCGTTCTCCGGCACGATCAACACCGCAGCCGTGGACGATCTGGACGCCGCGTTGGAGCGCGTCGAGCGTGCCGGCGGCGCAGTCGAGCGCGGGCGCATGGCGGTGCCCGGCATCGGTTACATGGCCTACTGCCGCGACACGGAGGGGAACCTCTTCGGGCTGATGCAGATGGACGAGAACGCCGCTTGACGCGCCTGCAGGGGGCGCCGAGGCGTCGTCGAGCGTGTCGTGAGCATCGCAGTGCGCTTCCGCCGGCCGGCTCCGCCCTGCCGGTGTCGGCACATGCCCGTCTGGCGCGTGCTGCCGCCGGCGCGGCTGCGCTAGACTGAGCGACATGTTTGTACCGAGTCCAAGGTCGGTGGCGGTGGTGGACGGCAGCCGCGTCCCGTTCTTGCGGGCAGGCAACGGCTACGCACGGCTCATCGCCTACGACCTGGCACGCATGGCCATCGCGGGTCAGCTGCAGCGCAGCGGCCTGCCTGCCGAGGCTGTGGACACCGTCATCCTCGGCTCGGTGGTGCAGAACCCGTCGACCACCAACGTCGCGCGCGACGCGGCGCTGGCCGCCGGCATCCCCGACCGGACGCCGGCCTACACCGTCACCATGGCCTGCGTATCGGCCAACCGCGCCATCGCCGACGCCGGCCTGATGATCGCATCCGGCCAGGCGGACGTGGTGCTGGCCGGTGGCGTGGAGATGCTCGGCGACGTGCCCGTCGGCTTTACGCGCGAGGTCAGGCGTCGCTTCTTCGATAGCCGCCGCTACCGCGGGCCGCTCGACTGGCGGCGCTTCTTCGCCGGCCTGAAGCTGCGCGAGCTCCTGCCGCGCCCGCCCGCCATCGCCGAGTTCAGCACCGGCGAGACCATGGGTCGCAGCGCCGACCGCCTGGCCGCCGCCTTCGGCGTCAGCCGCGAGGCGCAGGACGCCTACGCGCTGCGCTCGCACCAGGGCGCGGCCCGCGCGCGCAGTGAGGGCTTGCTCGGCGAGGAGATCGTGCCGGTGGCGGTCCCCGACGCCTTCCGGGCGCTGGCGAGCGACGACGGCATCCGCGAGGACACCTCGGCGGAGAAGCTGGCGGCGCTGAAGCCCGCCTTCGTGAAGCCCTTCGGCACCGTTACGGCCGGCAACAGCAGCCCGCTCACCGACGGTGCGGCGGTCACGCTGCTGATGGCCGAGGAGCGGGCCGCGGCCGAAGGCAGGCGGGTGCGTGCCCGCGTGCGCGACTTCGTGTTCGTGGCGCAGGATCCCGGCGACGAGCTGCTGCTCGGCCCGGCCTACGCGGTGCCGCGGCTGCTGGCGCGCAACGGCCTGAGCTGGCGCGACCTGGACGTCATCGAGATCCACGAGGCCTTCGCCGGACAGGTCCTGGCGGTGCGTGCCGCACTCGGCTCCGACGCGTTCGCCCGCGACCGGCTGGGCCTGGCGGCGCGGGTAGCGGACGTGGAACTGGAGAGAGTCAACCCCTGGGGCGGGTCGGTG
>CAYOXR010000167.1:0-2221 GCA_964407955.1 uncultured bacterium
TCGAGCAGCTTCCACACCACGCTCTACCGCCTGCGCAAGGTGATGGGCGGCGAGCTCGTGGAGTCGGCCAACCGGCGCTACTACCTTCACAGCAAGTTCAACATCGAGTACGACGTCGATGCGTACCGGCGGTTCAGCCAGCAGGCACGCGAGTCCAGCGAGCTGCGCGACTATCAGGCGGCACTGGACGTCTATCAGGGGCACTTCCTGATCGGGTTCGACTCGGCTTGGATCGAGACGATCCGCCTCAACCTGCAGGCCGAGCACCTCACGTTGCTGCAGGCCGCCGCGGAACGGGCGGAGGCCGATGAAGACCTGAAGCGCGCCACCATGCTCTACCAGAAGATGACCGAGCACGAGCCCTTCAGCGAGGTGGCATGGGAAGGTCTGGCGGCGGTGTGGGAGGCGCGTGGCGAGCGCGGCAAGGCCAGCGATGCGCGCTCTCGTTTCGAGCGCCTGATGGCGGAAGGCTAGTCGGACGGCCTGACAACGTAGGGTAGACTGTCGCAAACGGGAACGACGCCTCTGCGCGGCTGCGGTGTGGTGTGGCCGCGCGCTTCATGAGAAGGGAGCACCATGTTCGGCATCGATCTGACCGGAAAGAACGGCCTGGTCATGGGTGTGACCAATCAGCGCTCCCTGGGCTGGGCCATCGCCAAGCCGTTGGCCGAGGCGGGCGCGCGGCTGGCGTTCAGCTATCAGGGCGAGCGCCTCAGGCCCACCCTGGAGAAGCTGACCGCCGGCATGGACGGCACCGTGCTGGCCGAGTGCGACGTGACGCGTGACGACCAGCTCGACAGCCTGTTCGCGACCCTGAAGCGCGACATGGGGCGGTTGGACTACCTGGTGCACGCGCTGGGGTTCGCGCCGCCCGCCACCTTCGAGCGGCCCTTCGTGGAGGTCAGCCGGGACGACTGGCGCACGACCATGGAGGTGTCGGCCTACTCGCTGGTCACGGTGGCGAACCGGGCGGCGCCGCTGATGCCCGAGGGTGGCAGCATCGTGACCCTCACGTACCTGGCGGCTGAGCGCGTGGTTCCCCACTACAACATGATGGGTGTGGCCAAGGCCGCGCTGGAGGCGAGCATGCGCTACCTGGCGTACGACCTGGGACCCCGTGGCATCCGCGTCAACGCCGTCTCCGCGGGCCCGGTCCGCACCATCGCTGCGCGCTCCATTCGTGGCTTCGGCGACCTCTACACGGAAGGTGGCAAGGCCAGTATGCTGCAGCGCAACATCGACGCATCGGAAGTGGCGGGCATGAGCATGGCGCTGCTGTGCGATCCGCTCGGGGGCGGGGTGACGGGCGAGACGGTCCACGTCGACGCCGGTTACCACGCCGTCGGCATGTTCCTCCCGGAGTCGGCCGGCGAGGGCTGAGCGGGAACGGCCTGCGGCGCCCGATACGACCACAGCTTGCCGGTATACTCGCGGCATGGCCGTTCTCCACGCCTGGACCGGGGCGCTCGGACGATGGCGCCGAGGCCGTCGCCTGACGCGATCGTGATGCGCCCGTAGGGCGCTCGCCCCTTCGTCCGGGATCGGAGAGTCCCCTTGACCTTCTCAGTTCGTGCGCAGAGCCGCGTGCGGCCCGTCTACCGGGAGCTGCTCGCGGATCTCGAGACGCCGCTCACCGCCTATCTGAAGGTTGCCGGCCATCCCTCGTTTCTCTTGGAGAGCGTCGAGCAGGGCGAGCATGTTGCCCGCTACTCGTTCATCGGCACCGGCCAGCGCCGCCGCATCGAGGTCCGCGGCCGCGAGGTCACGCTGACGGGCCACGGCGACAGCGAGCGGTACCAGACGAGCGATCCGCTGCGGACGCTGTGGGACATGATCGTGAGGCCGTCCGCCGGTGTTCCCGAGCTGCCCCCGTTCTGGGCCGGCGCCGTGGGCTACGCCAGCTACGACCTGATTCGTCTCTACGAGCAGCTTCCCGACGCCAACCTCGACGAGTTGGGGGTCCCCGACCTGCTGTTCGTCGAGCCGGAGGTGCTGGTCATCTTCGACCATCTGCGGCGTCGTCTGTACGTGGTGGCGCCGGCACTGGAGGACGACGCCGCCGACGAGGCGCGGGCGGGCGCGCTGGTGGACGCCACCTACCAGCGGCTGCGCGGGCCGCTTCCGGGCGTCCCCGGCGACCGCGCCGGCCGCGTCTCCAGCTTCACGAGCAACTTCACCCGCGAGGCGTTCATGGCCGCGGTCGAGCGCTCGGTCGAGTACA
>CAYOXR010000168.1:0-5132 GCA_964407955.1 uncultured bacterium
GCTGCCGACCAACGGACTCATCGCCGTGACCGGCGAGAGCGGGAGCGGCAAGACCACCCTCCTGCGCCTGCTGCTCCGCTTCCTCGAGCCGAGCTCGGGGTGCATCTGGCTCGACGGCGAACCCCTGGCGGCGCTCCCGGAGGCCACCCTGCGCTCACGCATCAGCTACGTGCCGCAGGGCCACGAGGTCCTCTCCGGTCCGTTGGTCGACAGTCTGCTCATGGGCCGTGGCCTGGACGAGAACCGGGTGTGGGAGGCCCTCGAAGCGGCGGGCCTGGCGGCGCTCGTGCGCTCGCTCCCCGCAGCCCTGAACCACGAGCTGGCGGAGGACGGGGCGGGTTTCTCAGGCGGACAGCGGCAGAGGCTGGCCATGGCCCGCGCGCTGCTGACCGAACCGCGCATGCTGCTCCTGGACGAGCCCACCTCCAGCCTGGACGAGGACAGCGAGGCGGCGCTGGCCGACATGCTTCGCGAGCAGGCGGGGAAGCGCCTGGTCGTGGCGGTCGCGCACCGGCCGGCGCTCGTGGAGGTCGCCGACCGGGTGCTGCACCTGGCCGACGGACGGATCGCATCCGGCAGCGGCACGCCGGACTGTGGCACGCCGGCCTGACCCGCGGCCCCGAGGCGCCGTCAGGCGACGGCGAACCGCTCGCGCAGCGCCAGGTCCGGCCAGCTCACCAGCCACGCTTCGGGCATCTGCGTGCCGCGCCACAGCTCGAAAGGATCCAGGCCGTTGGGCCCGGCCACCAGCAGGCTCATCACGGTGCCGTGGGCGACCACCGCGGGGCGCCGCGCGCCGCTGCGCTCGAGCGCGGCGGCGAGCCCGTTCTGGAACCGCAGCCTGGCCTCGTTGGCGGTCTCGAGTCCGAAGACCAGCACGTCCGGGTTGCGGAACAGCC
The DNA here is from genome assembly GCA_964407955.1 of uncultured bacterium. Lineage (GTDB taxonomy): Bacteria > Deinococcota > Deinococci > Deinococcales > Trueperaceae > JASBRS01. The sequence goes on from CAYOXR010000168.1 coordinate 900, forward strand.
GCCTCACCGCGTCCTCCCACGCGCCGTCTGCCAGCAGCGGCAGGCTGCCGCGCTCGTGCTCGTGGAGGCGAGGCGCCGACGCGCAGGGCACGGCCAGGCGGTCCGCCAGGCCGCGTCCGGTGGCGAACGCCTTGGGCTCCATGCTCGCCACGACCAGGTCGAGGCCGAGCGGAACCAGCCGGTCGGCGAGCGCGCGGATGCGCTCACCGGCGTCCGGTTGCAGCGTCCACTCCGATGCCGGACGCCTCGGATCTCGCCGTGACGGGGCGTGGCGCACCAGCACCACGTCCGTCATGCCGCCAGAGACCTCAGCGCCGCGGCGGTCGCGGCCCCGAAAGGCACGTCGACACCGAGCGTTCTGGCGGCGTCTTCCAGTGCCGCCGCGAGCGTGACGACATCGAAGCGATCGCAGTAGCCGAGCACGCTCGGGCGCAGCAGGTGCGCCTTGGCTGCATCCTGTCCGGCACCGATGCGAACGCCCTGGGCGGCGAGCAGGCGCGTCACCTCCGGGGCCGGCATGCCCTCGGGCGTACGCAGCGCCGCCACGGCCGGGCTGGGGCGCTCGGCGTAGCGAGCCATGCCGGCCGCCTCCCCCGCCGCCAGCAGCGCCTCGTTCAGCGCCGCGCGGCGGCGCCACACCGCCTCGAGACCTTCCTCGAGCAGCATGCCAAGGGCAACGTCGAGGGCCTGGATCAGGCTCACGGCAGGCGTCGTGCCGGTCTGGCCGGCCCGCTGCCGCTCTCGCTCACGGCGCAGGTCGAGGTAGTAGCTGGGCACCAGGGCGTTGCCGGCCGCCAGGGCGTCACTGCGCTCCCAGGCGCGCTGCGACAGGTACGCGAAGGCCAGCCCGGGTGGCACCATGAGCCCTTTCTGCGAGCCGGAGAAGACGCCGTCGAGGCCCCACTCGTGCGGGCGCAGCTCGGTGACCGCCAGGCTCGTGACGGCGTCGACGAGCATCAGTGCGTCCGGCGCTTCCTCGCGCACCACGCGGGCGATGCCCTCGACGTCGTGGAGGACGCCGGTCGACGTCTCGGAGTGGGTGGTGGTGACGGCGTCGATCCCGGGATTCGAGCGCAGCGCCTCCCTAACTCGTTCCGGAGCGATAGCGCTCCCCCAGGCGGCGCTCAGCTCGACGACATGGAAGCCGAAGCGGCGCGACATGCTCGCCCAGCGTTCCCCGAACTTGCCGGCGCTCAGGCTGAGCACCGTCCCGCCGCTGGGCACCACGGCCAGCAGCCCGGCCTCGAAGCCCGACGTGCCGCTGCCGGTCACGATCAATACGTCGTCGCCGCGCACCGACGCCACCTCCGCGAGCTGCCGGCGCACCCGCCCGAACAGCGCTACGAAGGCATCGCTACGATGGTGCACGACGGGCCGTGCCATCGCCTCGAGGACGGCGGGAGGCACCTCCACGGGGCCGGGTGCGAGCAGCCGGGGCTTGAGCATCGGCGCCGCCTAGAGCCTCACCATGCGCAGGCTGCGGATGACGTCGCCGAGGTCGAGCAGCAGGTCGAGCACCTGATCCGACGGGACCTGGTCGAGCGTGAGCACGAACATGGCCAGCCCGTCCTCACTGGTGCGCGAGAGCTGCATGCTGTTGATGTTCACGCCGGCGTCGCCCAGCACCGTCCCCACCCTGCCGACGGCCCCCGGCCGGTCGTAGTTGGTGCACACCAGCATGGTGCCCTCCGGCTTGATCTCGATCGGGTAGTCGTCGATCGACACGATACGCGGCTGGTCGGCGAGCACCGTGCCGCCCACGCTGGTGCGCCCCTCCGAGGTCACCGCCGTCACCAGCACGTGCGTGGTGTAGCCGCGGCTGCGCGAAGCGGTGGCGCGCGACACGCGGATGTCGCGATCACGCGCGATCGACGGGGCGTTGATGTAGTTGGGAGGCACGTCGAGGAAGGGCTCCAGGAACCCCTTCGTCACCGCCGTGGCGACCGGGTCCGGATCGATCGGAAAGGAGCCGGCGAACTCCACTTCGAGCTCCCGTACGCGCCCGCGCGCAAGTTGCGCGGCGGTACGTCCCAGCACCTCCCCGAGCACCAGATGGCGGCCCAGCGCACCCATGACCTCGGGCGCCAGCGCCGGGGCGTTGACCACTCCGCGCGAGTAGTCGCCGTTGAGCGCGAGCACGGTGCGTTCCAGGATCTCGGAACCGATGCGGGCCTGGGCCTCGGCCGTGTTGGCGCCCAGGTGCGCGCTCAGCACCACGTCGTCGCGCCGGAACAGCGCCTGGGACGGATCTGGCGGCTCGGATACGTAGACGTCGAGGCCGGCCCCGAACAACCTGCCGGCCTCGAGTGCCTGCAGCAGCGCAGGCTCCTGGATGATGCCGCCGCGCGCGGCGTTGACGACGACCGCACCGTCGGGAAGCCGCGCGAACTCGTCGGGTCCGATCATGCCCGCCGTCTCCTCGGTGAGCGGCGTGTGCACCGTCAGGAAGTCCGAGCGTGTGAGCATGGCGTGCAGATCGTCGAAGAGCTCGACCTTGAGCTCCTCGGCGCGCCGCCTGGTGATGTACGGGTCGTAGGCCATGACGCTCATACCGAACGCCTGCGCGCGCTTCGCAACGAGCGAGCCGATGCGCCCCAGCCCGACGATGCCGAGACGGCTGTCGGCCAGCTCGCGGCCGAGGAACTTGCGGTCCCAGGTGCCCGAGCGGATGAGCCGGTCGGCGCGGGTGGTGCCGCGCGCGGCGTTGAGCATCAGCGCCACAGCCAGCTCGGCCGCCGACACGGTGTTGGCCTCGGGCGAGTTGACCACGAGGATGCCCCGCCGGCTGGCCGATTCGAGATCGATGTTGTCGACCCCGACGCCGCCCCGGCCGATCACGCGCAGGCCGGTCGCGGCACGGATCACCTCGTCGTCCACCTTGGTCCGGCTGCGTGTGATGATGGCATCGAAGCCGCCGACGATGTCGAGCAGCTCCGCGCGATCGATGCCGGCGCGGTCGACCACCTCCATATCGGGGTAGTCGGCGTCACCCAGCTGAATGTTGTCGGTGACAAGGATTCTGGCCATACCGGGGAAGGATAGCATGCACGGCGGAGCTCATGGCGCGCCCGGCTGGGCGCCCACGAAGCCCGCGATCTCCCAGTCCGGCGGCACCCGGAACGAGTCCACCCCCAACACGTCCATGTACAGGCTCCCCTCCACCTTCAGCAGGGTGGGCACGCCGTGCAGGGCTGCCTGGAGGGCGCTGTTCCCGCTCTCGGAGAGGGTTTCCGGCGACGGGTAGAAGGCCAGATCGATCCGCCCCTTCTGGCCCGCCGCCAGCGGCAGCGGCCGCAGGTCCTGGTGCGCGATGGCCTGGCCCGCCAGCGTCAGCGACAGGTCCTTGCCGTAGAGGAAGTAGCCGATGTCTCCGGGGTTGACCACCTCGACGACGACCTGCACGACCGGCATGTCGGGCCGAAGCATGAAGGCCCGCGTGGCCGCCTCGTCGAGCCGGAGGCGCGGCGGCGCAACGGTCTGCCGCGCGAGCGTGGCGCCCGCCACCAGCAGCGCCTTGCGCGTCTCGAACGTGTAGCTCGAGGTCGCGAAGCGCACCGTCCCGTCGATGCGGAAGGGCAGCGGCGTGCTGGCGAACGCGCGCGCCACCGCCCGCACCAGCCCGCCCTTGCCGCTGAGGTCGGCATGCACCTCGAAGCTCAACGGCGCAACGCCGTAGGCATCGAGCTTCACGCCGGGTCGAACGGTCGCCGTCGCCACACGGTCGCCGTGCAGCACCACCTGGTAGCTCACCGCCTCGAGCACCACCGGGAAGGCGTTGGGGTTGCTGGCCAGCGTGGCCACCGTCATCGTCAGACCCGCGCCCGCACCGGGCGGATCGAAGCGCTCGATGCTGGTGCGGTCGGGAACGAGCGCGAACACCGGCGGCTTGATCTCGCCCCGCGGCTGCGCGCTCTTGATCGCCGTGCCGGGCGCACACCCGACCAGCAACGCGAGCGCAGCCAAGGCAGCGAGCGCGCCCACCGGCGACCGCCCGCGGCCTGGAGGCCCTCGGCTCTGCACGACCGCAGTCTAGCAGACCCGTTGTGCCCGCCGCGACCCCGCGAGCGCCCTCACAGACGCGTTCAACGGCGCCCGGAGCGCCACCGCGGCCAGTTCGCGGGCCGCCCACGCGCGGCAGGCGCGAAGCTGAGGAGCAGCGCCGCGGCGAACAGGCAAGCGCCCGCGTAGACCGCGGTCGGAACCACGTCGAGGTCGATGGCCTGCCGCCTCAGG
>CAYOXR010000169.1:0-6266 GCA_964407955.1 uncultured bacterium
GAGGCGGCGCTCGAGGCCGCCCGCCGTGACCGCCACGACGTCGCCATGCGCGACTTCGAGACCGCCATGGACAAGCTCATCCTGGGCGAGGCCCGCTCGCTCGTCATGAGCGAGAAGGACCGCACCACGATCGCCTTCCACGAGGCCGGCCACGCCCTCGTCGCCTGGCTCAACCCCGGGGCGGATCCGGTGCGCAAGGTCACCATCATGCCCCGTGGGCGCGCGCTCGGCGTCACCGCGCAGGTGCCCGAGGAGGACCGCTACAACTACAGTCGCAGCACGCTGCTGGCGCGCCTTTCGGTCATGCTGGGCGGCCGAGCGGCCGAGGAGATCGCGGTCGGTGACATCACCACGGGAGCCGAGAACGATCTCCTCGAGGCCACCAGGCTGGCCAGGCACATGGTGAGCCGCTGGGGCATGGGCGAGCTCGGCCCGATCGCGTTCGAGACCAATCAGGAGCAGCCCTTCCTGGGTTACGAGATCACCCAGGGACGGCCGTACAGCGAGGCCACGGCCGCCGCCCTGGACAACGAGGTGGAAGCCCTGCTCCGCGAGCGCTACGCCGCCACGCGTGCGTTGCTGGTGGCCCATCGTTCACAGCTCGATGCGCTCGTCGAGCGCCTCCTCACGGACGAGACGATCGGCATGACGGAGCTTGGCGCCATCCTCGGCGAGCGGCCGGAGCCGGTCCCCGGCTGAGCTGCCGCCGGGGTGGCTGCACATGCAGCGCAACCGAGGGTTCGACCTGCCGTTCAGTCGTCGCGTTCGTTACGCGAGCCCAGGTGACGGATCACGTGCAGAAGCACAGCCAGCACCACCAGCGCCACGATCACCACGTCGAAGCGCTGGAAGTAGCCGCCCAGCACATGCCAGTGACGGCCGAGCGCACGTCCGATCCAGGTCAACGCCAGGCTCCACACGAACGAGCCCACGAAGGTGTAGACGTTGTAGCGCCATAGTCCCATCCGTGACATGCCTGCAGGGAAGCCGATGAACGTCCGCACGACCGGGACCACCCGTCCGATCAGAACGGTCATGTCGCCACGGCGAGCGAACCAGCGGTCCGCCCGATCCATGTCGCGGCCCGAGATCAGGACGTACTTGCCGTAGCGATCGACCAGTGGGCGGCCGCCCCACGCACCCAGCGCGTAGGCCACCAATGAGCCGACGACGGACCCCACCGCCCCCGCCAGCGCCACACCCCACAACGCGAACCTGCCCGTGGCGACGAGGTAACCGGAGAACGGCAGGATGATCTCGGACGGCAACGGAATGCAGGCGCTCTCGATCGCCATCAGCGCCGCGACCCCCGGGTAACCCAGGCTCGAGATCACGTGCGTAATGAAGGCTGCGATGTGTTCAAGCATGCTTGGCCTCGCGGGCAAGTCGCGTGTGCGGCGGGTGCTTCGCTTCCCGCGACCGTCGGCGCGCGTCCCCTCCTCAGCGCCGAAGTCGTGCCTGCGTGCGAGGATACCTGCTTTGACCGGCGGCGTCGCCGCCACCGCGCGCACGGTCGCGCCGTTCAGGCCTGACGCGCCTCGGTCAGGACGTCACGGCCGTCTGGCCGCCGCTGCGGGCCCCGAGCCGGCGCGGCCGACGCCGCCCTGCGGCCAGCTCCCGGCGCAGACGCCTGCGCGTCTGCCGCTGCCGCGCATGCAGCTCTCGACGCAGCGCGCGCAGGATCCGGCGCGCCTGGCCGGTCGGCAACCCGCGCGCGACGACGGCTTCGCGGCCAACCTCCAGCGGCCGGCCGCGGCCCCACATCGGCTCGGTCACGTACGCGCAACCTGTCTTGCCGTTCATGGTTCCTGCTCCTCTCTCCCGCCGGCGGCCCCGCTCGCCTGCCTGGACCGCACCACAAGCTAGGCATCCCAACCTGACAGCGGCGTGTCAGGATGCCGCCTGGCGGCCCCACGACTTGCTACCCTTGACAGATCATGGCAGGACGGTCGCCAACCCGCAGATCGGCCACGGCGTCGGCCGCCGAAGCGGTGACGGGCCGAGGGCGGGCCGCATGACGCCCGAACGGGGCGACATCCGCCCCGCCCGAGCCGTCGACATCCCGTCCATCGCGGCGGTCGTCAACGACGCGGCAGTCGCCTATCGGGGCGTGATTCCGGCCGATTGCTGGCACGACCCATACATGCCTGTGAGCGAGTTGCGACAGGAGATCGATGCCGGCGTCGCCTTCTGGGTCCTCGAACAGGACGACCGGATCGTGGCCGTGATGGGCCTGCAGCAGGTGGGCGATGTCGCGCTCATCCGCCACGCCTACGTGCTCGCAAGCCATCAGCGGCAAGGGCTCGGCGGCGCGCTGCTGGAGCACATCCGTCGCCACAGCGCGCTTCCCATGCTGGTCGGCACCTGGCGAGCCGCGAGCTGGGCCGTACGCTTCTACGAGACGCATGGCTTCCGGTGCCTCGACACGGCAGAAACCGCGCGCCTCCTGCGCCGCTACTGGACGGTCTCGCCGCGGCAGATGGAGGTGTCGGTGGTCCTGGCCGACGACCGCTGGCCCGAGTCGCAAGACGGCTGAACGAGGCTGGCGGGCGCAGGTTCTGTGCCTAAGCCCATGCCGCGGCCGCACTGGGCGCCGCGCCTCGGCGTCACGGGGGCAGCGCTCGGGCGGCGGTGGCCGCGGCGGGGCGTGCCCACGCGGCACGGCCGGATCGGAGGCGAGCGTGCGCAACGCCACTCGCGTGATGCTCATCACCAGCCTCGCGTTGGCAGCCATCGCCTGCACCGCACGGGGCGCCGCACCCGGGACCGCCCCAGGCGAACCACTGTCCGGGACCCTCGAGGCCTCGGCGAGCAGGGTGAGCTTCCAGGCGCACGACCCGCTGGAGACGATCGACGGTACGCTTCCTGCGACGGCCGGCGTCGTCCGCTTCGATCCACTGCAGCCGTCGCGTGCCTACGCGAGCGTGAGCCTGGACCCCTCAGGAATCGACACCGGAAACGCGCTGCGCGACACGAACGCCCGCCGAGCGCTGCTCCACGTCGAAAGCTATCCGAGCGTCGTCTACCGGCTCGACAGCGTCACCCTCACCGGTGGTGCGCTGCCGGCCGGCAGCACGACCGGCTTCACGGCGCGCGGGCGCCTCACCCTGGTGGGGGTCACCCGCTCCGTGTCCGTGACGGGCACGGTGGTCCGCAGCCAACAGCGCCTGATCGTCGACGCCACGTTCCCCATCCGCCTCACGGACTTCGGTCTGAAGCCGCCCCGCTTCCTGTTCATCACGGTCGCGGATGACGTGACCGTGACCATCCACCTGGTGTTCGACCTGGCGTCGCCGTGACCGGCTCGTCGACCCTCAAGTCGTCGGGGGCCCGCCTTCCGCCAGGCTCCGCAGCCGCTCCAGCGCCGAGGCCCAGTATGCCGCATACCTCTCGAGCCACGGCAGCAGCGCGTTCGCCAGGGCGTCCGGCTCGATGCGGTAGTGCCGCTGCCGGCCATGCCGGGTGGCAACCACCAGGCCCGCGGCCCGCAGCACCATCAGGTGCTTGGAGATTCCCGAAGCGACCAGGTCCGGGAAGCGGTCCGCCAGCTCGCCGACGCTCAGCGTGCCGTGCGCGGCCAGCAGGTCGAGGATGCGTCGGCGCGTCGGGTCGGCCAGGACCCTGAACAGCTCATCGGTGGTGCTAGGCAGCGGCGACCACCACCAGGTCGCGCAGCCGTTCCAGCACGCGGTGCCGGTCCGCGCCGCGCTCGTACGCCTCGACCGTGGTCGGCCAGCCGGGCTTGCCGATGCCCGCAAAGCCGTCATGACTGAGCGTGACCCGCGTGCCGGCGGCGGTAGCGACGAGCTCGATGAGCAGGCGCGCGGGATGGACCCAGTCTCCACCCTCCTCGAACCAGGACAGCACCAGGGCGCCCTCGGGCACGATCTCCAGCACCGTTCCGCTGATGCGGGCGTCGCCGTTCGTGAAACGAAACGCGCCGCCGATACGGAGGTCGATCTCGAGATCCGGGCTCAGCCACTGCCGCAGTGCCTCGGGCGTCTCCAACCAGCGCCACACGGCACTCGGCGGCGCCTGGATGTCGATGGAGCGAACGACTGCCGGCATGCCATGCACCTCCTAAGTCTTACCGTATAGTAAGGTGTAGTAACATCTTACTATGCGGTAAGTCGCTGATGCCTGTCAAGCTCCGCGGGACGCCCGCCCCTGGCACCGCTGCGCGCGCGCCGGGCAGGTCACCGCGGACGGCTACTACAACCTCGAACGCATGCTGCGAGGCGTCCTCCGGCGCGGCGCCGCCGTCGGCGCCTGCGGCACCTGCCAGGCCGCCCGCGGCCTGGACGAGGCCGACCTGCTCGACGGCGTGTCCGCAAGCACGATGGACGAACTCGGCCGCTGGGTCCTTGCTGCGGACCGCATCGTCACGTTCTGAATCCGACCCAGGGGACCTTTGGCCCTACGGTTCTGCCCAATATGAGAAAACAATGAGAGGTCGCCGGGCTCATCCACGTCAATCGCGTCCGCCCTCGGCCCACCGGGCACCCGCCGGCAAGGGATGCACTGCCATGGCGTACGAACGGATCGTGCTCTCGGCACTATGGGTGGCTCGCATGCTGACCGGCCTGCAGGGGGACGTGCTGCGCTTCCTACAACCCGGCCTCATGGAACAGATCGCTTCCGGCGACGTCGAGGGCATGGCGCTCACGGACTCGTTGCTGTTCGCCGCCTCGATGCTCATGCTCCTCCCGATCGCCATGGTCGTGCTGTCGCTGACACTTCCCTACCGGGTGAGCCGGTGGGCGAACATCCTTCTCGCCGCGTTCTTCATCGCCTTCGACCTCGTCGGACTGCCGAGCTACGGCTCGGCGCACGGCATCGCGCTCATCGCTGCGGGCATCGCCTTCAACGTCGCCACGGTCTGGTACGCGTGGACCTGGAGGGCGCCGGCCAGGTCGCCACGCCCCGTGTAGGCGATCTCTTGTCGGCGAGTAGCGGACACCGGGACGCCGTCATGACATGGCGGCGGACCCGTGGGAATGAGGGCATGTGAGGATCTCTACCCCGATGCTGGCCGCGTTCGTGCTGGCGGTCGCGATGCTCGCGGCAGCATGCGCGAGCGCCCAGCCTGGGCCGGACGCGAACGCGGCGCTGCACGCGGCCGCCCTCACCGGCGACGACGCCGCGGTGCGCGAGCTGATCGCCGCCGGCGCCGACCCGAACGCTCGGGACGCCTACGGCTCCACCCCGCTCATCATCGCGGCCACCTTCGGCCGTCCCGACGTCGTCAGCGAGCTGATCGCCGCCGGCGCCGACCTGGACATCCAGAACGGCGACGGCTCGAGCGCCCTCCACGCCGCGGCCTTCCTCGGTCGCACCCGCATCGTGGAGATGCTGCTCGCTCACGGCGCCAACAAGTACCTGAGGAACAACGGCGGCGACACGGCGCTGGCGTCCGTCACGATCCCCTTCGAGGCGGCCCGGCCCAGCTACGAAACCATCGCCAAGGCGCTCGCGCCGCTCGGACTGCAGCTCGACTACGACGCGATCCGCTCCGCCCGGCCCGGCATCGCCGCCATGCTGCGCCCGACGCCCGCCGAGCTGCAGGCGGTTCACTACGCGCCCGTCAGCGGCGGCGACTGGCTCGTATCCACCCCCGCCGAACAGGGGCTCGATCCCGACCGGGTCGCCGAACTCTACCTAAACGCCGGAGCGCTCGGACACCTCTACAGCGTGCTGGTCATCAAGAACGGTCGGCTCGTCGGCGAACGCTACTTCAACGGTAGCAGCGCCACGGACAAGGCCCTGCTCCAATCCGTGAGCAAGAGCTTCACCTCGGCGCTGGTCGGGCTCGCGCTCGAGAACGGCTGCCTCGCCGGCCTCGACCAGCCCATGCTCGCCTTCTTCCCTGACGAGCGCTCCCGCGTCACCGACGCCCGCAAGAGCCGCATCACCCTTCGTCAGATGCTGCAGATGCGCGCCGGCTTCCCCTGGGAGGAGACCAGTGACGCGCTGTGGAGCGCCCTGTACGCGGGTGATTACCTGCCGCTCGTCGCCGACGTCCCGCTGAGCGCGGATCCCGGCACCCGCTTCCAGTACAGCAACCTGACGTCCAGCTGGCTCGGCATCATCGTCGCGCGCGCCTGCGGCACCGACCTCAAGGCCTTCGCTCAAGAGCACCTCTTCGGCCCGCTCGGCATCACCATCGGCGACTGGTACCGGGAGGCGTCCGGCTACTACGTCGGGCACGCCATGATGCGATTCACCGCCCGCGACGCCGCCCGGTTCGGCCTGCTCTACCTGCAGAG
>CAYOXR010000170.1:0-3349 GCA_964407955.1 uncultured bacterium
CCCTGGCCTACCTGGACAACGCGGCGTCGTCGCAGAAGCCCAGGCAGGTGGTCGAGGCGATGGCCGAGTACTACTACCACCATCACGCCAACGTGCACCGTGGCGCCCACACCCTCGCCGCGGAAGCCACCGAGCTCTACGAGGGCGCGCGCGAGCGTCTCGCGCGCGTCCTGAACGCCCCGGGCCCGGAAGGCGTGGTCTTCACCCGCAACACCACCGAGGCGCTCAACCTGGTGGCGTCGAGCTGGGGCGGCGCCAACCTGCACGAAGGGGACGAGGTGGTGCTCAGCGTTGCCGAGCACCACGCCAACCTGGTGCCGTGGCACTTCCTCAAGCGCCGGCTCGGCCTGCGCGTCAAGGCGGTCGGTCTGACCGCCGACCAGCGACTCGACCTGGCGGCCCTCGAAGCCGCGATCGGGGAGCGCACCCGGGCCGTCGCCACGTTCCACATGAGCAACGTGCTGGGGGCCATCAATCCACTCCGGCGCATCGCCGACCTGGCGCACGCCGTGGGTGCGGTGCTGATCGTCGACGGGGCGCAGGGCGCCCCCCACCTGAAGGTCGACGTGCAGGCGTTCGATTGCGACTTCTACGCGCTCTCGGGCCACAAGATGCTCGGTCCCACCGGCGTCGGCGGGCTGTGGGCGCGGCCCGAGATCCTGGAAAGCATGCCGCCCTTCCTGGGCGGCGGCGAGATGATCCGCAAGGTGACCGTCGACGACAGCACGTATGCCGGCATCCCTGCGCGCTTCGAAGCCGGTACGCCGCCGGTGGCCGAGGCGGTGGGGCTGGCGGCCGCCATCGATTACCTCGAGGGGGTGGGTATGGAGGCGATCGCCGAACACGATGCGGCGCTGGGCCGCTACGCGCTCGAGCGTCTCGGCGCGATCGACGGGCTCACGTTGTACGGGCCCACGGGCGGCGACCGCGGCGGCATCGTGACGTTCAACCTCGACGGCGTGCACCCGCACGACGTGGCATCGGCGCTGGACGCCGAGGGCATCGCCATCCGCTCCGGACACCACTGCGCGCAGCCGCTGGGGGCGGTCCTCGGAGCGGCCGCCACGGCGCGCGCGAGCTTCTACCTCTACACCACCGAGGACGAAGTCGACCGGCTCGCCGAGGCGCTGGTCAAGACGCGCGACTTCTTCCGCGCCTTCGCCTGAGGCGCGCGGGGGGCGGGGCATGAACAGCTTCCTGGAGAGCCTGTACAAGGACGTGATCCTGGAGCACTACCGCCGGCCGCATCACCGGGGCCGGCTGAGCAAGCCCAGCCACTCGCACGAGGGCGTCAACCCGTCGTGCGGCGACGAGCTCACGCTCGACCTGCGCATCGAGGACGGCGTGATCCGCGAGGTGGGCTTCGAGGGCGAGGGGTGTGCCATCAGCCAGGCGTCGGCGTCGCTGATGACGGACGCGCTGGAAGGCGCGACGGTGGACCGGGCGGCCCTGCTGTCGCGGGACTTCAAGGCCATGATCCGGGGCGAGCCGCCGTCACCCGAGCTGGGGGATCTGGCTCTGTTGCAGGGCATCGCCAAGCTCCACGCGCGGGTCAAGTGCGCCACGCTGGCGTGGACGACGCTCGACGCCGCGCTGGCCGAAGGGCCGAGGTCGGACTGAGGCGCGCCGGCGTCTACTCAGTGCGCGCTCGGCGACGCTGTTTCCACGGCCCTCTTCGGCTCGTCGGCGTCGGCCGTCGAGCCGCTTTCGCCACGGGGGGCCGCGGTAGCGGCCTCGCGAGGGTGCGGCTGGCTCTCCAATGAGCGCGCGTAGGCCTCGAGCATGCCGCGGAACTGCTCGCGGAACAGCGCATACTCCCGCTCGACGCGCGACAGCTCGGCCCTGGCCTCGCGCAGCCGGCTCTCGGCGCCCTGCAAGCGGTCCTCCTTGAGGCGATCCGCTTCCCGAAGCACGAGCTGCGCTTCCTTCTTGGCGTTCTCCTTGATCTCGTTGCCGATGCGCTCGGCCGCGATGATGGCGCGCTGCAGCTCGGCCTCGGCGGCCTGCAGCTCGGCGATCTGCTCGTCCTTGCGCTCGAACTCCTCGCGCAGCGCCTGCTGCTCGCGGACCAGCTCCTCGTGCTCGAGCGCGACCCGCTCGAGGAACTCGCGCACCTGCTTGCGGTGGTAGCCGCTGGCGGTGCGCTGGAACTCCATGTGCTGGATGTCGAGCGGGCTGAGTCTCATCTGCCACCGTCCCTTGGGGTGGGTCAGCGGAACAGCGCGGTCCCGACGCGCACCCAAGTCGCTCCTTCTTCCACCGCGACCTCGTAGTCGGCGCTCATGCCCATGGACAGGCCCGGCAACCCAAGCCTATCACCCAGGCGACGGAGGTCGCGGAACACCGGCCGGCTGCTCTCGGGATCGTCGCTGAATGCCGCCATCGTCATCAGTCCCCGAAGCGTCACATGCGGCAGGGAGCGGACGTGCGCGGCGAGTGCGGCCGCGTCGCGCGGCGCCACGCCGTACTTGGTGGCCTCAGCGGTGATGTTGACCTGGAGCAGCGCGTGGAAGGGCTCGCCGCGCTTCTCCGCCTCGGCCTCGAGCGCATCGGCAAGACGGTCCGAGTCCAGCGAGTGGATGAGGTGCACGCCCGCCAGCTGCCTCACCTTGTTGCGCTGCAGGTGGCCGACGAGGTGCCACTCGACCTCGGGACCGAGCGCCGCGGCCTTGGCACGCCACTCCTGCACGCGGTTCTCGCCCAGGATCCGGTGGCCGTGCGCCAGCACTCGCTGGCGGATCTCGGGCACCTCATGGCCCTTGGTGATCGCGACCAGGGTCACCTCGGCGGGTTGCCGGCCGCTCCGCTCGCAGGCGGCCTCGATGCGCTCGATCACCTCTGGCAGCATGCGTCTCAGAGCTCGGGAAGCAGCGCCGTCACGAGGTGCCGGAAGCGTTCGCCACTGGCCTCGGCGACGCGCAAAACCTGCTCGCTGGTGGCGTGCTCCTCGCCATCTGGAAGCGCCATGTCGGTGACCGTGGACAGACCGAGCACGCGCATGCCGAGGTGACGCGCGGCGATGACCTCGTGGGCCGTCGACATGCCGATGGCGTCGGCCCCCAGGATGCGTAGCGCGCGCAGCTCGGCGCGGGTGGCGAAGCTCGGACCGGCGATCGCCACGTACACGCCCTCGCGCAGCACGAGCTCCTGGTCGCGAGCCGCGGCGCGTGCGAGCCGCAGGTAGCTCACGTCGTAGCAGTCGAACATGATCGGGAAGCGCGGCCCCAGGCGCGGGTCGTTCGGGCCCGTGAGAGGGTTCTGGCCGGTGGCGTTGATGAGGTCGGTGTGGAGCATCAGGTCGCCGGCCCGGAAGCTCGGATCGAGGCCCCCGCAGGCGTTGCTCACCAGC
>CAYOXR010000171.1:0-2973 GCA_964407955.1 uncultured bacterium
AGTCGGCGATCGCGATGTCGCCGTAGCGGCGCTCGACGGCCACGTACAGGTCCTCGGTGTTCTCGCGGACCATGAGCATGTCGATGCCGGACACGCTGCCGGGCAGGGGCCGCGACCTGGCGGGCCGCAGGTTGGCGAACAGCGCCAGCTCGCGACGCATGCTCACGATGGCGCTGCGGTACCCCTCGACCTTGCGCTTCGGGCTCGTGAACGCACCTGCGAGCGTGGCGTCGCACGCGCGGATCTTGCGTAGCGTTTCGTCGGGGACGCTGGTCCCGTGCTCCTCGAAGGCGGCCCAGCCGGCCTCCGCGTGCTCGAACGCAAGCGCCACGCCGCTCGCCTCGAGCAGGCGCCTGGTGGCGGGGACGACCTCGAGGCCGATGCCATCGCCGGGGATGAGGCACACGGTATGCATGCACGGCTCCTTCGTGCTGGCGGTCGATTCGCGCGAGAGGGTCACGCCGCGAGCGAGGCGGCGCGCGCCCGCGACAACTCGCTCACGGGGCGCCCGGGGACCGGCCGCGGCCGCCCCAAAACTACCACGAGAGCGGTGCCGGACGCGCCTGCTGGCGTGGCCGAACGCTGCCGCCCGGCGCGGTTATGATGGCGTCGCTTGGAGATCGTTCGCAGCGTTGCCCCTCGCAGGCACCTTCCGCCCACCATCGTCTCGCAACCGCTGCCGGGCCGGGTTGCGCTCGTGCGATGCGCAAAAATCGCTATGGGACCTGAGAACGCCGACCGTAGGGTGATTGGGACGACGCTGTGAGTGCGTTGTACGGAGATCTCGAGGAAGGGGTGCTGGCGAACCTGCTTCAGTACCTAGCGCTCAGCCAGGCCAGCGGCTGCCTGAGCCTGCGTCATCCGGCGCGGCCCAGGGGCGAGGTCTATCTGCAGGCGGGTCGCGTCGTGCACGTGGACGCGGGGCCGTACGCGGACGTGGAGGCGCTGTCGCGACTGCTCGTGTGGCGCCGCGGACGTTTCAGCTTCCGGCCCGGCGGGTCCCCGCCGCAGCGCACGCTCACCGAGTCCACCGACCGGCTGCTGCTCGAGGCCAGCCACCGCGCGGACGCCTTGCACCTGGATGCCGACGACGTGGACGAGCACAGCATCCTGGTGACGCACACGTCGCCGGACGATGGACGCGCGGCCGTGTCGCTGACGGCGCTGCACGTGTGGCGCGTGGTCGACGGCAAGAGCCCGCTAGGCGTCCTCGCCGAGTCCAGCGGGCTGCCGCTCGAGCTGGTGATGTCCGGCGCGAGCGAGCTGGTTCGCTGCGGCCTGGCGACGGAGGTCGGTGCCGAGCTGGTCGACCCGGCCTTCGTGGGCGCGATGACGGCCGAAGCGGTGGACATCGTCGGTCCGGTGGCCGAGGTCTTCGTCGAGGACGCCCTGTTCGAGTTGGGGCTGGATGGCGGTCCGGTGACGGTGACGGTGCTGGACGAGCTGATCACTACGGTTGCCACGCAGTTCAGGAGGAGCGAATGGCAACACGACTTCCTGCGGCGCGTCGAGCGTCTTCGCCGAGACTACGGCCTGAGCGCCTGAGCCTGGCGCGGGAGGTGCCATGAAGTACATCGTCGAGGTGCGTGAGCCGGTACCGAGCAACATGGACGAGATCGCGGGCAAGGTGGCGGCATCGTTCAACATCAGTGACACGAAGGCGCTCTCGCTGCTCAGGCGTGCCCCCGGCGCCATGACCAAGGCGGTGAGCGAGCGCGAGGCCGACGTGGTCGCGGGCATCTTCGAGCGTGCCGGGTTGAACGTGACGCGGCGCCCGGTGGGCGACGACGGGACGGAGCTGGCGCCGGCGGGTGCGGCCGAGGCCGGTCCGGTCGAAGCGCGCGAGGAGGCCGCGACCGGCGATGCGGAGCCTGCCTGGGGCGGGGCCGCGGGCCAGGCCGGCGGAGCGGCCGGCGCTGGGGGGTTCGGGAGCGGAATCGAGGCGGAGACGGACAGGTCCGGGGCCGAACGGCTGTCGCGAGGCGGTGCCGACGGCCCCGCCGACGGCGCCACCGACAGCGCCACCGGCAGCGCCGACGGCAGCGCCGACGACAGCGCCGACGAAGACGTGTGGAACCAGCCTCTGTCGGCGAGCGCGAGCGATGCCGTCGACGACTTCTCGCGACGCGACGACTTCGAGGCGAAGGCCGGCGCCGGCTGGGAAGCCGCCGACTGGGCGCCGGAAAGCAGCGCCGCCGAGGCGGCGGCCGAGGCCCAGCCGGTCGAGCCCGACGAGCCCGCGGGGACGGTCGAGCCCGACGAGCCGCGGCAGCGGCGACGCCGCGCCCGGGAGAGAGCCGATCAGCGGGCCGCGGAGGAAGGCGTGGCGGTGGACGTCGCTACGCCGCCGGAGGCGCGCGCTCCCCACCGGGCGGCCGGTGCCGCGGAGGCGGAGGCCGCCGAGCCGGAGGCCGCGCAGGCACCGCCTGCGGGCAAGCCCAGACGGGGCCGCCGGCGGAGCGAGGAGCCGTCGGCCCCGGCACGGCCGCGGGGCGCGGTCGGCCGCAACGCGGACGACGCCAGGCTGCGAAGCGGCGGCATGAGTCGGCGCGTGGGCTGGGTGGGGGTGTTCCCGCCGCTGCTCGCGCTGCTGGCGATGGGGGCGGCGGTTGTCGTGACTGTGACGCCGCTGGTGCGCACGCAGCAGGCCTCCCAGGCAGTAGACACCGCGAGCGCCGAAGCCGGCACCCTGGAGGCGCTTACCGGCGGCATGCCGTTGACATCACAGACGCTTCAGGGGCCGCTGGTCGACCTGTCGAACCGCTCGCAGCAGCTGCTCAGGCCGCACGGCGTCAGCCTGATGGTGATCACCGACCAGAATGGCGCGCCGTTGGCGGGCTGGTACGGCGTGGCGCGGACGCCTGCGGCGATGCCGCCGGCGACGCGACAGGACGTGACCGCCCAGGCGCAGGCCGCCGTCAGCGGGCGGCAGGCACCGGCCCCGACCGGCCTCACGCACACGCTGAGCCAGAC
>CAYOXR010000172.1:0-1704 GCA_964407955.1 uncultured bacterium
CGTGTACGAGGCCCTGTACCCGGGGCGCTTCGCCGATCCCACCCCCTGACGCCGCACCCGAGCACACGAAGAGGCGCCCCGCTCGTCGCCGAGTCGGAGCGCCCTGGAAAGGGGGCGCGGGCCGCATTCGCGGGCTCCGCATCATGCCGCCGTGCCGCCGCTACTGCAGGATGCAGCCGTTCAGGTCGGTGAGCACGACAGCTTCGTCGTTGAGGTGGGTGTCGATGCCGTAGGCATCATCGCCTGCCTGGCCCTCCAGGAAGTACAGTCGCTGCTTGGCGGCATTGACCTTGATGTCGTCCTGATCGGGCTTCTCGTTGGTCTCGGCATCGGACTGGCCGGTCCGCTCGATGTCGATGGTGATGGTACCGTCGGCGTTCTTGTTGCTGTTGATCGTGAAGCCGTCGGTGGCCTGCTGCGTGATGGCGGGTACCGGGTTGGGTAGCGGCCCGATCTGGTAGGCCACTTGCCAGTACTGCGTCTGCTTGAGGTTGCGGCACTGGGATTGCTTCGCGTTCGCACCCTGGGCGAAGGCGGCCGGGACCGCCAGGAACGCCAGCGCAAGGGCGGTGAGAGGCAGAAGACGAGGGACCAAACGGACCTGATTCACGAATGCACTCCTTGGGGGGCGACGGCTCTGCGTCGACCTGGGATGGGTCTGGTTACGGACGCCGGGCGCCGGGCGCCGGGCGCTCGTGTCGGGTCAGTGGGCGCTCTTTCCGGTCGCGACGGCGTGGCCCGAGGTGACGTTTCCACCCAGCGTGCCGATGCCGGTCGCGGCGGCCGGCGCGGTGCCGCCGGCGGGGCTGCTGACGGTCGAGGCGGGGCTGCTGACGGTCGAGGCGCCGCCCAGGGTCGACACGCCGCCGTTGATGCCGCCGAGGTTGCTGAGCGCCTGGCTGGAACCGCTCGGAGACACCGAGGTCGCCGCCAGCACGCCCACCACCACGGCCAGAAGCGCGGCGTAGGACAGCGCGGGCACGAGGTAGGCGCGCTGGGGTCTCGTCGCCAGCCAGCGGTCGATGCCGGGCAACCGCGCCGCGGTCGGCGACAACGCCAGCGCGAAGGCGGCCGCGGCCAGCCCGATATCGCGCACGAAGACGCTGTCGATGGCGCCCGTCAAGACCAGCGCGCCGAGGATGGCCAACAGGATCAGGCCACCCAGCCAGGCGGCGAGGCGGTGGAACATGCCCACGGCCAGGAACGCGCCCGTCAGCAGCAGCATGGTCGCGTGGACGAACATCAGCGGCGACTCGACGGCGTGGAACATGTGCGGAACGTACACGGCCCATGCTCCGGGGCTATGGAGCTCGGCCGCACCGAACCAGACCAGCACACCGCCCAGCCCGACTCTCAAGAGCAGCAGGCCGGCGATGTCGCCAGGGTGGAGCTCGGCGCGGCGCAGGGGCCCCGTGCCTTGCGCGCGCGTCGTACTGGTGGTCACGACGCGCTCCACGGGATTGGGAGAGTGACTTCGTGGGCAGGCATGCGTGGAGTATGTCGAACCCTCGTTAACGGACGGTTAGACCCGCTTGAGTTACGTCCGACGCCGCCGGCGCCGTGCACCGCGCACATGCCGGACGCGCCCGGAGCGTGCGTCGGCGGCCGCCGGCGACCCGGCCGGCGCATCGGCCGGCGCCCCTCGTGCCGGCTGCCGCACGCCGGCTCGGAAGGCGCCGGGGTGGGCCGCTCCGGCCCGGCGGC
>CAYOXR010000173.1:0-2818 GCA_964407955.1 uncultured bacterium
CCGCCACGGACACCACGAGCTCCTGCAGCGCCTGTTCGGCGACGCGCTCGAAGACCGCGACCTCGACGACCTCGCCCGCATCATGGACCGCATCGGCGCGTCGCTTCCGTGACCTGCGCCCGCACCGCGTCCTCGAATTGCCCGCTCGGGGCGCCTACCCGGCGCCTCGAACCGCGCTCAGACCCGCCCCCTGGACGGGAGCGGAGTGCAACGGCAACCGCGGGCCCACAAGTGCCGTTCAAACCGTGCAGGCGTCGCTGGCGAGTAGCTGCCGCCGACCACTCGCGCAAACGGCTCGTCCCGCGCCAGCCTGCTGGTTGGCACGGGACGAGGGGTTGCGCCTCGTCGCCCTGCGGCGCGCGGGAACCGGTGCGGCCGGTCGCCGACGTCAGCAAGGCAGCGGACTCGGAGACACGACGTAGGTGATGCTCACGGGTGTCTTGAAACCGATGATCGCGACGACCACGGGATTCGTGGCGATGGTGGGAAACGAAACGGCGTCGAATCCAGCTACGCATGCGCTGGAGATGTTGGGTGCCGTTACCTGGTATGTGCCTAGGGGCAGGTTGGGCACGGTGACCGCGGCCGTCCCAACGACGGTGGGAGTAACGGTTATGTGCCTGGTTATGCCGTTGCCGGTGATGGTGGCCGAGTAGATCGCGCCGGGCGGGAGCGGTTGCAGTGTCGAGAAAGCCAGCCCGATCGCTCCTGAGCTCTCGCTATACGTCACGCCGGCTGACCTGGTGGAACCCGCCGTCACGTCGACCTGGCTGCTGGATGCGTGCCCGTCCCAGAGATAGGTTCCGTCGCTGACAGCCGCGGGCGCCAGCGTGTAGATGCCAGCGGGGACGCCACTCAGCGTCGCCGATGCGGTGACGGTCCGGGTGAAGGCGTTCGGGCCCGTCACCACGACGTGGCCGGCTACCCCGCTGGGCAGGCCGGTAAGGGTGAGGGACAGGCTGCCGGTGCCCGACGTGGTGCTCGAGCCGCACGAGGCAAGACCGAGACTCAGGGCCACGGTGAGGGCCATCAGCCACAGGGCCGTCCAGAAGGTGCGATTCATTGGAATACTCCCTTTGGCAGGGCATGCGGAACGGATCTGCACATAAGGCCTGGCGCAGCGACGCCGCGTGCACTTTCGGCGCCACGTGACCCCCTGCGCGGCACTACCGCCTTATCGGCCGACAGCCTGACCGGCGAGCCGGGCGCGCCGCCCTGCACCAGGCACACGCCTCCCAGAATCCCAACCGCGACCCGTGTCACGCGCAAGCGAATACGGTGTGCGTGACCCCCCCTCCTGTGGCGGACCCGCTCGCGCCCCGATATGCGACCCGGGACGCCTGCCGCTAGGCTGCGCACGAGCCACGCATCCCCCCACCGCGTGGCCATGATTATTCAACTGCCTGTGAAGTTTACCACATGCGCCTTGCGAGGCCAAGCCCGAAACGCCCACGCAAGGCCATGCTTCGCGCCCTTCGCGTAGCGCTTGTCGCGGCCGTGAGCCGCGGATGCGACCGCCGAACACAGGCCAGGCATGCCGGCCGGTCCGCCCGAGGCCAGACTGCCGCGCCTCGTCAGCGCGAGTACGGCACGGTCAGCACCGCGCTCGCCAACGCGTGAGCGCCGAACATCTTGCCCAGGTCCGCCGGGGAGGTGTCGGCCGGTACGTCAAGGGTGGCCACGTCGAGCGCATACACCGTGAGCTGGTAGTGGTGCGGAGCATCCCCCTTGGGCGGGCACGGGCCGCCGTAGCCGGGAGCCCCGAAGCTGGTGGGTCCCTGCACGGAGCCGGCGGGCGCGAGGTCCGAACCCGGAACACCGGCGTTCTCCGGCAAGCTGGTGGTGCCGGCGGGGATGTCGTACATGGTCCAGTGCCAGAAGCCCTGCCCCCTGCGGGCGTCGGGATCGAACAAGGTGATCGCGAAGCTCTTGGTGGCGGCGGGGGCGCCCGTCCAGCTCAGCGCCGGCGAGATGTCCCCGCCCGTGCAGTTGAACCGGTTGAGGGCCTGTGCCGCAGCGAACGTACCGTTCTGGAGGCTCGAGCTGCTCAGCGTGAAGGCGCCCTGTGCCGCGCCCACCCCCACCGCCAGAACGATCGCCAGGACGGCCAGAAGCCGATACCAACGAGCCATGTCGACCCCTCCTCCACGCTGGCGGCCCGCCGGCACCGCGGCATCGGCCGCCCGCCGCCCCCGGCCCGAGCCTCGCTCGGAGCGACGGCGCCCCGACCACGGGGTTCGCCCACTATGCGGGTTCCCGACATGCCCATTCGTGTCTCAGCTCACCTAGCGGAGCGAGCGGGACGCCCCACCGCCCGCTCGCCGTGGCCCGCAGCGCTCCGGACCGGCAGCGAGTCTGGGGCCGTTTTCACCTTGCCGGTTGCCGGTCGACGGCTAGGGTCATAGCCAGGGACGGACCCGGCGCCGAGCGCCGAGCGAGCCGGGGAGGGGAGGACCCGTTGACGGGCAACGACATCCTCACGACCATCTCCACACCTTTCAAGCAAGCGTTCTCCCAGTACGAGGGCGTCTTCGTGGCGCTTGCGATCCTGTGCATCGTCCTGGGCTTCGGCCTCGGTCGAGCGCTCGGCGGCTACCGGCGCCGCGTGCTCGAGGAGCGCCTCAAGAGCGCGAAGGACCTGGGGCAACGCTCCGAGGCCGACGGGAGGCGCTATGCCGAGCTGCTGGGCGTCACGGCCAAGGGCACGGCCCCGCTCGCACGGCTCAGCAACAGCGAGCTGAGAGCCAAGGCCGAGACGTTCGCTGCCTCGCTGCGAGCCCAGCTCGTCGCCTGGAAGAAGGAGATTGACGGGCGTTTC
>CAYOXR010000174.1:0-3386 GCA_964407955.1 uncultured bacterium
GAGGCCGAACAGCTCACCGGTGCCGACGGTGAAGCTCACGTCCCGCACTGCCTCGACCTCTCCGAAGGTGCGGGTGAGCCCGTCACAGCGTACGGCGTCCGGCATCCGGTTCAGCCTCCCACGGTCGCGGTCACACGCCCCAGGGCGTCGGGCTGCTCGGGCACGGTCTGCGCCCTCAAAGGTGGCACCGGCTCGCGCTCTTCGAGTAGCCGATCTGGTCCAGGCGCTCGAGGAGACTGGTCCCGGGCTTGAAGACCTCGGGCAGCGTGCCGACCAGGCTGACGCTGCCGTCCTTCTCGATGTGGACCAGATAGAGGACCTGACGAAGCTGGTGGTTCCACGGCCGGAAGCTCACCCCGACCCCCTTCCACACGTCGAACACGGTGTTCGGTTGTTCGAAGTAGGTCTGGATGGCGGCCCGCGTTCTCGCGCCGCCGGAGGTCAAGGTGTTGTAGAGCACCTGGAAGGCCATGTAAGCTCCCCAGGACGCAGTGTCCATCGGCTTGTTCCAGCGCTTCTCGAAGCGGCTGTTCAGCTGCACGGCGCCGAAGGACGGCAGCTTGGCGTCCCACGCTTCGGATCGGTACCCCGCCTCGGCGGAGCCCGACGCCTCGTGCCAGGCCTTGAAGAAGGTGCGTGTCTGCGCGTCCGGGTATGGGAAGCCGGTGATGAGGGCCTTCATGCCCGACGCGGCGTATGCCTTGACGAAGGTGAGCTGGTCGTTGGCGCTCAACAGCAGCACCACCACGTCCGGGGCGTCCTTCTTGATCGCCTGCAGCGTGGCGGAGTCGATGGGCGCGCCCGGCTTGACGCGCACGACGCCCGCGACCCTGGCGGCGAAGTGCTTGCCCGTGAGGGTGGCTCGCGCCCGAGCCAGCATCGAGCTCCCGACGTTGTCGTTGCTGACCACGAACTCCCACTTGCGGAGGCCCTGTCCCACGAACCAGCCCTCCAGGGCGTCGAGGTACATCGCTGCGCTCGGTGCGATGTCGAACAGGTATGGGCTGCAGGCCTGATTGCGGAGGTTATCCGTCTCCGCAAGGACGTTCAGCAATGGCACCTTGGCCTTGTCGGCCACTCGCGCCACCGCTTCGGTCTCGGCGTCTTCGAGGCCGGCGACCAGCGTGACCGCACCCTGGGCGATCAGCTGCTTCGCCGCCGTCACGGCCGCGGTCGAGTCGGCGGCGGTCTTGGTCACGACCGTGAAGGGCATGCCGAGCAGCTTCGCGTTCTGGCCGAGCTCCTCGTTCGCCATCACGGCGCCCTCGTGCATGCTGCGGGCAACCGCCGCCTGCAAGGGGTCCGCGCCGTTTGTGGGCGGAAGGATGAGGCCGATCATGACGGCGGACATGGCTCCGTTCGCCTGGTTGCTCTGGGCCAGCGCAGGAGCCGGGCTCACGATGCTCAGCACGAGCAGGATGACGAAAGCCAGGCACCGGGCTGGAGTCGGCCGCCACCGCCGGCCGCCGCGTTCACGCGTCGTGACCGGCGCCCCCGATTCGCTTGGCCCGGCCGCGGACGTTGCCGATGCCAAGCTCGCCTTCGCCGTTTCGCATCGGGCAGGGGCACGGTGAGGATGCCGTGATCGAAGACTGAACATGTTCGCTAGCCAGGCTCCTTCCCATCAGAAAGACCCCTGTTCGTCACGCCAAGGTCGGATTGCCCTCAAGTTCGTTCGGGGGCCACGCTATCATGGCGTTTCGTCCCGCTGTGTGGCCCGGCTGGACGGGTGTTGACGCCCCTCAGCGCCGGGATGCGATCGCGGCGGCGTTCAGCACGTTGGCTGCGGAGCCGCCGCTGAGCACTCCCACCGTCGCCTCGGCGCATAGCCGCGCCATGGCGGTTCGCGTCCGCTCCGTGGCCGAGCCGGTGTGCGGTGCCAGCACCACGTTGGTCAGCTCACGCAACCCGGGATGGACGACCGGTTCTTGCTCGAACACGTCCAGGCCGGCACCCCACAGCCGGCGGCCGGAAAGGGCGTCGACCAGCGCCGCCTCGTCGACGAGGGGCCCGCGGCTGGTGTTGATGAGGATGGCGCTCGGCTTCATGCGCGTGATCGCTGCGGCGTCGATCAGGTGGTGTGTCTCCGGCGTGAGCGGAGCGTGCAGGCTGACGGCGTCGCTCTCGACGAGGAGCTCGTCGAGTGTCACGAAACGGGCGCCCACAGCCGCCTCCGCGTCCGGGTTGCGGCGGCGGTTGTGATACAGGACCGGCATGTCGAACGCCCGGGCCCGGCGGGCCACGGCGCCGCCGATGCGGCCCATGCCGACGATCCCGAGGGTGCTGCCGCTGACGTCGCGGCCGAGCAGCTGCAGCGGTTGCCAGCCCCGCCAGTTGCCCGACGCCGCCAGCGCGTGGCCCTCGCGCACGCGCCGGGCCACGGCCAGCAGCAGGGCGAAGGCGTGATCGGCGGTGGCCTCCGTCAACACGTCCGGCGTGTTGGCCACGGCCACGCCCCGCCTGGAACAGGCCTCCACGTCGACGTTGTCGTAGCCGACGGCGTAGTTGGTCACGATGCGCAGGCCGGTGCCGGCCGCGTCCAGGAACTCGTCGTCCACCCGGTCGCTCAGGAGCGTGACGACCGCGGCGGCTCCGTTGACGCCGGCCAGCAACTCGTCGCGCGGGCAGGCGTCGTCGGCCGCCCGCATGTCGACGTCGAAACCGGCGTCATGAAGGGCGGCGAGCCCTGCCACCGGCAATCGGCGGGTGATGAACACGCGCGCGCTTGGCATGTGCCAGTCTATGGGACGCGTGCTGCCAGCGAGGCCCCGCGTGAGGCGCCGGCCGCTGCGCAAGGCGGCAGCTACGAGGACGGCGGGTGGCCGGCGTCCCGCGAGTCGCGCGAGCGGAGAGGGTAGGCTGATAGCAAGACGAGCCGTTGCCTGGAGCGGCCTCGCCAGGCGCCGGTCGTCGCCACGGAGTGAGGGTGCAGCCATGCAGCTGAGTCTGTTCATCCCGTGCTTCGTCGACACGCTCTTCCCGTCGGCGGGGCGCGCCATGGTCGAGGTGCTGGACCGTCTGGGGCACGAGCTGGACTTCCCGGAAGGCCAGACCTGTTGCGGGCAGATCCACGTCAACACCGGCTACCGCCGCGAAGCGACCTCGCTGCTGCGTCACTTCGTCGACGTGTTCGGTGAGCGTGACGTCGTGGTGGCGCCTTCGGCGTCGTGCGTTGGGCTGATCCGCGATCAGTACCTGGACCTGGCGCGCGAGAGCGGAGATGCCGCCCTCGTCGCGGCGGTCACGGCCCTGGTCCCTCGCGTCCACGAGTTCTCCCAGTTCCTCGTCGACGAGCTTCAGGTGGAGCAGGTGGGTGCCTACTTCCCGCACCGGGTCACGCTCCACACCAGCTGCCACTCGCTTCGCGTGCTGGCGATCGGCGACGC
>CAYOXR010000175.1:0-1662 GCA_964407955.1 uncultured bacterium
GCAGATGCAGCAGTTCGACTGCACCCAGAGCCCGCCGAACGGTCTGGCGACCTCGTTCTACTGCAACCAGGACGTCCAGAAGCTGCTGAACCAGGCGAGCAGCGAGATCGACCAGAGCAAGCGTGAGCAGCTCTACCAGCAGGCCTCGGAGATCATCTGGAACGACGCCCCGTGGATCTTCCTGTGGGTGCAGCGCTTCCCGATGGCCTACTCGGCCAAGGTCACCGGGGTCTCCGGGCTGCCGAACGAGAAGTTATACGCGCTCTACGCGCATCCGGCGAACTGAGGGTGGCGCAGGACTCGGGGAGGCCCACGTCAGGCGTTCATGAGCGGATTCTTCGGTTACCTCGTCCAACGGCTCGTCGGGGTGGTGGTCACGATCCTATTCGTGGCCATCACCATCTTCTTGATGGTGCGCATCCTCCCCGGCGACCCGGCGCGCGTGATCGCAGGCGTGCTTGCGACCGACCAGGAGGTCGCCCAGATCCGCTCGCAGCTCGGCCTCGACAAGCCGCTGTGGACGCAGGCAGGCATCTTCCTGGACGATCTCGCCCATGGCAATCTCGGGATCTCGGCACGGACCTCGAGCCCGGTCACCTCCGAGATCATGGCGCGGCTGCCGTACACCGCGGTGCTGGCCGTGGTGAGCCTGGTGCTCGCGGTGATCGTCGGCCTGCCGTTGGGGGCCCTGGCCGCTTCCAGGGCGGGTAGCCTGGCCGACCTGGCGGTGTCGGCGCTGGTGCTGTTCGGCATCAGCATGCCGGTGTACTGGCTGGGGCTGATGCTGATCATCCTGTTCTCCATCAAGCTGCGCTGGCTGCCGGCCGCCGGTGCCGCCGGGCCGCTGGCCATCGTGCTGCCGGCCTTCACGCTGGCCGCTTTCTCGGTGGCGTTCATCGCCCGCATCACGCGCTCGAGCATGCTCGAGGTGTTGCGGCAGGACTACGTGCGCACGGCGCGGGCCAAGGGGACCCGCGCGCGGACGGTGCTGTGGCGGCACGCGCTGCGCAACGCGCTGCCGCCCATCGTGACCGTCATCGGGCTGCAGTTCGGCGACCTGCTCGGCGGCGCCATCCTTACCGAGACGGTGTTCGGCTGGCCGGGCATGGGCAGGCTGCTGGTCAACTCCATCTTCTCCCGCGACTACCCCACGGTGCAGGGGCTGGTCATCGTATTCGCGCTGATGTACGCGCTGGTCAACCTCATCGTCGACCTGTTGTACGAGCGTATCGATCCACGGGTGCGCTATGGCTAGGCTCGAGGTCGACGCCCGTCCCGGCTGGTTGACGGCGCTGGGGCGGCTGGGCGGGGCCGTGGCCGGTCTGCTTGGCAGCGAGGTGGTGCGGCGACTGCGCCGCAACCCCTCGGCCGTGGCGGGCTTTGTGATCCTGCTGGTGCTGGTGCTGTCGGCGATTCTGGCGCCGTTGCTGACCCCCTACGACCCGACCCAGCAGCAGCTGGCGCAGGTGCTTCAGCACCCGTCGCTGAAACACCCGCTCGGCACCGATCAGCTCGGCCGCGACCTGCTGGCGCGCATCCTCTACGGCGGGCGCTTGACGCTGTTCATCGGGGCCATCGCGGTGGCCGTGGGCGTCGCGTTGGGCGTGCCGCTCGGCATCGTCTCCGGCTTCTACCGCGGCTCCGTGGACATGGTGATCCAGC
>CAYOXR010000176.1:0-15545 GCA_964407955.1 uncultured bacterium
GTCGTCAGATGTCATTTAGAAGCTCCCCAAGGCTCTCCGCGGCCTTTCGCTTGCGCGCTTCGGCGACGTTCGAGTAGATCTGCATGGTCACCCGCAGGTCGAGGCCCGCGTCGCGGGCGAGCATGATGCAGGTGTGGCGCAGGTCGTGGATGCGGATCAGCGGAACCTTCGCCGTCTTGACGATGCGCTTGAACGAGCGCCGCACGTTGTGCGGGTCGACGGCCGTCGCGACGGCGGTGCTGAAGACGAGGTCGCCATCGTTTCACCGCAGCGCCACGTCGCGCTCCATGGCCTGCTGCTCGCGCCGCTCGGCGAGCACCTCGACCACGTCGCCGCTCGGGTAGAGGACGGCCTCGCCACGGCCGGCCTCGCGCGGGCCCAACACGGGCGCATGCTTCCCGAACGTGAGTGCCCGGCGCACGTGAAACCGGTCCCACTCCAGGTCCCCCACTGCAGGGCCCCCACTGCTGGGCCATGGTCTCCCCGACTCGCAACCCCAGCGTCACCATCAGATAGAACGCCCCGCAGAGGCGCTCGGACCCGGCGGACTCGACGAAGACGCGGATCTCCCCCGCCTCCCACGCCTGCGGCGTGACCAACCTGCCGGCCTGGGGCGCGTCGACGACGCCGAAGGGCGTCCGCTCGGCGTGCTCAGGCCGCAACGCCTCTCGCACGGCCGCCTTGAAGAAGTGGTGGATGTGCTTCCGGCTCGAGAAGCTGAGGCCGGCGTCGGCCAGTTCACGGTGTCGCCGGGGGCAGCGCTGTTGCCCCGGCGCAACGTCGCCAACAACCATTGGCGGCCAGACGGGCAGCTTCACTGCCACCTGACTGCCGAGTTGCGGCGATACCACTTCAGTTGAGCCCCATGAGACAGGCGTGAAGTAAATGAGATTTGACACTTCCGGATCAGGAGGCCAATGCTAGATTCCTTACACCAGCCAATTTGTATTGCGACGACTTCCGGTCTGGGGGATCTAGTACCGGTCTGGGGGAACTGTGTCTGGCGGAGTAGACCAGATCACTCGGGAGGTCGTCACCTGGGCAAAGGCCGTGGTGCCGGGGCTCGAGGTGGCCGCACACCCGCTGCGTGACGACGCCCGTGCCGAAGGTGTCGACATCCGCCTTGTCGCGGTGTCGCCGAGGCAGACGCCACGCACGGCGAACCCACCCGTGACGATCGACCTCGACTATCTCGTGACCGTTCGGATGGACGACGCGTTCGCCGAGCAGAACGCACTCGGTGAGCTCCTCTTCGCCACCGCGGACCGCAGCGACTTCGACGTCCTGACGTCCCAACCTGCAGCGGCGATCTGTGCCGACCTTGGGGTTCCCGTCGCGGCCGGTTTCGTCATCCGGGTCGCGCTCATCCGCGAGCGTGAGCGCAAGAAGGTCCCTCTCGTCCGCGAGCCCATGCGGGTGGACACCACTCCGATCGGCATCATCGAAGGCCAGGTGCTCGGCCCGGGCGACGTGCCGGTGGCCAACGCCATTGTCTCGCTCCCGGGAATCGGGCACGAGGCCCGCACGGACGCGAAGGGCCGGTTCGCCATCACGGGTGCGCCGCAAGAAACCGGCGGCGTAGCCCTAACCGTAAGGGCACGCGGCGTCGAGATGAACGGAGAAGCCACGCCAGGTCAACCAGTCGTCCTTCACTTGCCACTGGAGGTGTGACATGCCGTCGTATCTGAGCCCCGGGGTCTTCGTCGAAGAGATTCCCAGCGGACCACGCCCCATCGAGGCCGTAGGGACCTCGACCGCCGGCTTCGTCGGAGTGGCCCCGAACCCGGGGGCCCACCTCGACGAGGCCGTCGCCATCAACAACTGGAGCGAGTTCCTGCGCGCCTACGTGCGCGACGGCGATCATGGGAACGACCTGGCCAACGCGGTCTACGGCTTCTTCCTCAACGGCGGATCGCGCTGCTACGTCGTGAACACGAAGAGCGGATCGATCTCCGGTAAGGGAAAGGGCCTGGACCTGCTCGCGCCCATCGATGAGGTCGCGATCATCGCTGCGCCGGGCATGACGGACGTCGCCTCCTACGGCGCGTTGCTCGATAGCGCGGAGTCGCTCAAGGACCGCGTCGCCATCCTGGACGCGCCGGCGACCGCGGACAACGTCGAGAGCCTGACCCGGGTCGCAACGGTGGGCTCCGGCTCCGGCGACGATGCCGGCGGCGGCGGCAAGCCGAAGCAAGCTGCGGGGCTGCGCCCACGCGATTCCGACGGGGGCTATGGGGCCTTCTACTTCCCCTGGCTGCGCGCCCGCGATGCGATCGATACGGACAAGCTCGTCTCCGTGCCGCCCTCGGGCTACCTGGCCGGCATCTACGCGCGTACGGACAGCGAGCGCGGCGTGCACAAGGCGCCGGCCAACGCCGCCGTTCGCGGGGCTCTCGGGGTCACTCAGCAGATCAGCCGGGCCGAGCAGGACGTGCTCAACCCGGCAGGCGTCAACTGCATCCGCTACTTCGCCAGCGAGGGGATCCGGGTGTGGGGGGCCCGCACGCTTGCCCCCAGCGCGAGCGACTGGCGCTACCTCAACGTGCGGCGCCTCTTCAACATGATCGAGGAGTCCATCGGGGACAACACGCGCTGGGTCGTATTCGAACCGAACGATCGGCCGCTCTGGAAGGCGATCCAGCGCGACGTCGGCGCATTCCTGATGCTGTTGTGGCGTCAGGGGGCGCTCGCCGGCGCAAGCCCGGCCGAGGCCTTCTTCGTCAAGTGCGACGAGGAGACCAACCCGCCCGACGTCATCGACGCCGGACAGGTCGTCACTCTCATCGGTATCGCCCCCGTCAAGCCGGCCGAGTTCGTCATCTTCCGGATCGGCCAGAGCCAGACCGGCACACAGGTCGAGGCGGCCTAGCAGCGCACGAGAGAGGAGGGCATCATGCCCGACGCGCAAGACAAGCCTACGGCCAAGGTCGGCGTGACCGTCGATCCGTTCCGCAACTACAACTTCCGCCTCGAGGTGAACGAGGTCGGCGAGGCGCGCTTCACCGAGTGCATCGGACTGGGGCTGCGCGTGCACCCGATCCGCTACCGGGAATCGGGCGCCGGCCACGTCGTGCGGGCCCTGCCCGGTCCCGTCGACTACGGCGAGGTCACGCTCCGCTACGGCCTCACGAAAGCCACCAACCTCTGGCAGTGGCTGCTCGACACCGCAAACGGCAAGATCCGCCGCAGCCACGTCTCGGTCATCATGCTCGATCTCGAGGGCAGCCAGGAGGCGATGCGTTGGAACCTGATCAATGCCTGGCCCTGCGAGTGGCGCGGCGCGCCCCTGGATGCTCTCGGGCGCGAGGCCGCCATCGAAGAGATGCACCTGGTCTACGAGTCGCTCGATCGGAGTTGAGCCATGCGCCTGCCCTCTCCAGCCGGACTGCTGACGCGCCTAGCCGTGGCCCTGCGCGGCATGGCCGCGGCCTTGGAGCGGCGGGCACGGCGACCCGAGGACGCCGACGCAGACGCCCTTGCGGCACGGTTCCCGGGCGCGCCCGAGCATTGGGTCAGATATGTGGCGACCAGGGCGCCGCACCTGGCGAGAGCGCCTGGAGCAGAGTCTGAAAGATCTGGACCGGCGCCGGCCACGCGCGAACCCACGCGGCAAGCGGCACCGGTAGCGCCTCTCGAACTCGCGCCCGGCGCGTCGCGCCGCCGCGGCCCGCTGACGCTGCTGACGACACGAGATGCCGACGAGCACGGAACCCTCTCGGTGCGTGACGCGTCACGCAGCCGACGTGGGCGCCTGCGCCTCCTTTGGCGCCGGACGGTCCACGGGAGTGGGGCGCCGGACGGCCACGACGGAGGCGGCGGCCTCGACCGCTCGAGCCTCGATGGCCCCGCGATGGACCCGGGTGCCCCACGCCAGGCGGGGATCGACCGCGAGCCCTACACGTGGCTGCCGACGCCGCCAGCACCGCGGGCGAATGCGCACGAACGCCGAGCGCCTCCGGCGGAAGGCGATGGCGCACCTCGGACTCGCGGGGAGCCTGCGGCTCATGTGCCGGTCTCTCCACGACCCCTACGGTGGGTGACACTGAGGCGCGGCGAAACCGAGCCGCCCGCCACAACCGAGGAGCGCCTCGAGCGGCGAAGTGCCATGCTGGGCGCGCCGGCCCAAGACCGGCTCCAGGTTGACCGGGCCTCCGGAAGGCGTGGGGCCCCGCTGTCCGCGCTGTTCGCGATGCCCTCGCCCAGCCGGGCACACGCAGACGTGGACCTCCCGCAACCGTCGGCTCGGAGCGCTCGCCGCGACGCGGCACTACGCATCGACCGCGAGGATGCGGCTCCGACCTGGCCGAGCCTTCCCCCAGGGTCGGAAACCGCGCCGTCGGCACACGTTCCGGCTCCACGCCTCGAGGATCTCCGGCAGGAGCAGGAAGACGGGCGATGGAGCGAGTAGCCTTCCTGATCGAGCGCACGGGCGAGCGCGTCACCTGCCTGCTCAATCCGGAGCACCTGGAGATGCGCCGCAACGCCGGCGTCCTCACTCGGCGCGAGGCGGGCGGATATCTCGCAGGACGCGCACGCACGGACGACCCGCTGCTCGCGACGGGTGGCGGAACGACCGAGTTCGATCTCAAGCTTCTGTTCGATGTCGAGGTGGCCAATGCCGAGCGCCCGAAGCCGCCGCCTGGCAAGCAAGCCCCTTCGGCGCTCGCCAAGGCCGAGCCCCTGCTGCTGGACGTGCGCACCCTGACGCGACCGCTCTGGGACCTGGCAGAGAACGCCTTCTCCGGCGGCTTCGGCGCGCCGCCGGCGGTGCGCTTCATCTGGGGCAAGTCTTGGAACATACCGGGGGTCGTGCTCGCTGTGGCCGAGCGGCTCGAGCGCTTCGACCAGAACGGCACGCCGCAGCGCTCCTGGCTCAGCCTCAGGCTGCGCCGCGTCGAGGAGCCAGACCCGCGTGCGGCCCCGGCGAAGCCGGCAACGCCTCAGTTCGAGACGCCCTCGCCTGGAGGCTCAGACGGCGGCACGGACCTTCCACTGCTCGACGTCCCCGTGGACGGCGACGGCACGCCGCTGAACCGGATCGACCAGATCGCGGCGGAGCACTACGGTGACCCAGAGCTGGCGGGGGCGCTCGGCACGTTCAACGGCCTCGACGACCTCCTGACGCTGCCGGAGGCGACCTCCCTCTTGCTTCCCCCCATCACGCAGTTGTGGGGCCTGGTATGACGACCACGTTCGCCAACCGCCCGCTGCAGATCACGATAGGCGGGACGGAGCTCGACACGAAGATGGCGCGCTGCGCCGCTTCCGCACTCGTCCGGCAGGCGCTCAACGCGCCCAGCCTCGCCGAGGTGGCGTTCGCGGAGCCACCCGCCGAGGGCGTCCGGGCCCTGGCCTACGGCGCTGAGCTCGAGCTGCGCGTCGATGCCGGCACGGCACTGTTCAGGGGCGAGATCACAACGCTCGAGTGGCAATGCGACGGCGCCAGCGGGAGGATCCTCCGCGTGCGCGCCTACGACATGCTCCACCGACTGCGGAAGACGCAGCGTGCTCGCGCGCTTGCCGGTATTACGGCGGCCGACCTCGTCGAGAGCGCCGCGAACGACCTGGGGCTCGACAGTGTCATCGATGAAGCGGGGCCCATGCAGACGCTGGCGGTGCAGTACGAGCAGAGCGATCTCGACTTCATGACAGAAGTCGCTTCGCGCTCCGGCCTGCACGTCTACCTCGACGGGCGCACGCTCAGATTGCTGACCCTCGCAGGCGAAGGCGAGGCGACGCACCTGAAGCTGGGGCGCGAGCTCGCCACCGTTCGCGCGACCGCAACCGCTGAGACGATGCGCCGCGCCTCGCATGCAAGAGCGTGGAACGTCCTTCGAACCACGATGCTCGAGGGGGACGCCTCATCACCGCGCCAGGAGCGGGACGCGGTCCGGTCCATGGTCCTCTCCGCGTTCGGGGACATCGGGGAACGCACGCTCTGCAACCGTGTTGCGTCCGAAGCGGCGGAGGCGCGCGGGTTCGCCCAGGCCGACATCGACCGAGCGGCCGCCGGGGAGGTCGCCGTCGACGGGGCCGCCGACGGCAACCCCAAGCTGCATCCAGGCGCCGTCATCGCCCTCTCGGGCGTCGACTACGCCTTCGACGGGCGCTTCACGCTCACCGAGACGTTGCATCGCTTCAGCGAGGCGGAAGGCTACATCAGCGAGTTCTCGACCGCCGCGCCGCGGCGACGTGCTCCCAGCCGCAGGGCGATCTTCACCTTCGGGGTGGTCTCCGACGTCGACGACCCGGACCGGCTGTCTCGCGTGCGCGCACACCTTCCGCTGCTGGGGGACCTCGACTCGGACTGGATGCCGGTGGTGGTCCCGGGCGCCGGCCCCAATAAGGGGGTCGCCGTGATGCCCGAGCCGGACGACAACGTGCTGATCGTCTTTCCCGACGGTAACCCCGGATACGGCATCGTGCTCGGCGGCCTCTACGGGGAGAGCGAGGCGCCGGGGCTTCCACCGGAGAATCCACGCGCCTACGTGCTGCGCACCGCGAACGGCCAGACGATCACCCTCGACGGCGCCAACTCGCTGGCTCGTGTGGAGACGAGCGGCGGCGACACCCTGGAGCTTGGCCCTCAGGGAAGCCGGCTCCACGCCGTCCAGGACCTCTTGATCGAGGCGCCGGGTCGGACCCTGACGATTCGCGCGGGCTCAGTCGAGTTCGAGAAGGGTTGAGATGCGCTGGCTCACCGAGGATGCGGTCCTGGTTTGCGATCACGGCGGGAAGGTCGACATCGCCGCCACGCAGGGCTTCGTGCGCATCGAGGGGCGGCGCGCGTTGATCGAGCCCAACCCGGAGGGTCGAGGCATCTCCGGCTGCCCGAACGCCAATCCCACGATCGGCATCCGGCCCTGCCTGCACACGCTCAAGGTCCAGCAGGGCTACTCGGAGTTCGTGCGCATCGCCAAGCATCGCGTCTGCCTCGATACGATCGAAGGCCTGACCGACGGCTCGCCTCCGGGCGTCGTGAGCTACAAGGTCCGCTCGCCCGGTCAGGCCCTGCTGGAGGCCTCGACATGAGCCCTCTCGGCACGCGCGGATGGCTGTTCGAAGGCGCGGCGCTGGACGTGACGCAAGCGGACGTCGACACGCCGCGCGGTCTGAGCCTGACCCCGGCGGGGCGCATCGCGATGGTCGATGGCGACGCGGCCGTGCGTCAGTCGATCGTCATGCTGCTCACGACCCTGCCCGGCGAGCGCGTCATGCGGCCGGACTACGGCTGCCCGCTCCACAGGCTCATGTTCGCGCCGAACGACGCCACCACCGCGGGGCTCGCCATCCACTACGTGCGCCACGCACTCGTGCGCTTCGAGCCGCGTGTCGAGATCGTCTCGCTCGACGCCCGGGCGGCCGAAGACATGGACGCCACCCTCATCGTCTCGCTCGTCTACCGGATCAGGGCGACGAGCCGCCAAGCCAACCTGGAGTTCGCAATCAATCTCAATGCGGAGCCGATCTGATGCCACTGCCTGTCCCCAAGCTCGACGACCGCAGCTACTCGGACCTCATGGCGGACGCGCTCGCAGCCATCGACCGCGCCTGTCCCGAGTGGACCGACCGCAGCCCGGGCGATCCCGGGATCACGCTCCTGGAGCTGTTCGCCTTTCTCACGAAGAACATGCTCTATCGCCTGAACCGGGTGCCGGACAAGCAGTACGTGACGCTGCTCAACCTCGTGGGCGTAACGATGCGCCCGCCGTCCGCCGCCGCCGCCGAGCTCACCTTCTCCCGCGGGGACAAGGGCCGCGACGCGATCACCATCCCGCAGGGCACGCAGGTGGCCACGGGCGACGGCTCCGTCGTGTTCACCACGACGAAGGCGGCGACGCTCGCGAAGGGAAGCGCCAGTGTGCGCGTGCCGGCACTCCACTGCCAGTCCGTCGAAGGGGAGCTGATCGGCACGGCGAGCGGCGGAGCGTGGCAGCACCTGCGCGTGGCCCGGCCTCCGATCATCGCGCCGTCCGGTGACGGGCTGGACATCGTGGTGGGGGTCGAGCTCGGTTCCGACGAGACAGCGAGCGGGATGGCCACCCGCGGGGTCGGCGACAAGGCATTCGCGATCTGGCAGCAGGTGGCCAGCTTCGCCGACGCCACGGCCGACATGCCCGCCTACCAAGTGGATCTTGCGAGCGGCGTGGTCCAGTTCGGGGATGGCCAGAAGGGGGCCAGGCCGGCAGCCGGGCGCGAGGTCCGAGCCTGGTATCGCTACGGCGGCGGCCGAGCCGGGAACGTTGCGGCCGGCACGCTGACGGCCATCAAGGACCCGCCCCTGAAGCTCACCGTGACGAACCCCGCGCGCGCGTCGGGAGGGAGCGACGGGGAAGCCGTGCAGGACACCATCCGCCGCGGCCCGCTCGAGCTGACGGCCATGCGCTGCGCGGTGACGGCACGCGATTTCGAACGCGTCGCGCTGATGGCCGGCGGCATCGCCCGCGCCCACGCCTACGCGCAGGCGCAGTTCTGGCGGCATGCCGATCGCGGTGTCGTCGAGATCCAACTCGTTCCGGCCATCGATGCCAGTGCGCTCCCGGACGAGGGAGTCGCCGCTTCGGTCATGGCGGATCATCGCCGCCCGGAGCTCTACCAGCGCACCCAGAAGCTCCTGAACGAGCGCCGACCCCTCGGGGTGCGCGCGGCCCTGGCGTGGACGAAGGTCAGGCCCGTCTCGGTCGCGGCCCGCGTCGTCATTACGCGCGGCGAGGACGCCGACACGGTCGCGGGGAGACTCCGGCGGCGACTTAACGCGCTGTTCTCGCCCTTCAGCGACAGGCCCTTCGGGCAAGCGCTGAGGGCATCGGACACCTACGAGGCGCTGCTGGCCGAACCCGGCGTGCGCTACGCGGATCAGTTGCGATTCACGATCGACGAGGCGCCGACCCAAGCGGTGAACGATCTGGTCGCCGACCCGCATCAGCCTCGTTGCTGGTTCGCCGCGGCGAACGACGCGCTGTACCGGAGCCTCGACGACGGCGACAGCTGGGAGGTCGTCCTGCAAGTGAGCGGCGATGAGCCGCTCTTCGTGAGGCCGCATCCGGAAACGCCTGGGTTGCTGGCCGTAGGGGCGAAGCGGGGCGAGGACGGCGCCCTCCACGTGTCGTCCGATTGCGGCGAGACCTGGACGCAGACGGCCGCCCTGTTCGACAGCGAGATCAGCGACGCCGCCTGGATCACCCGTGACGGCCGCCCCCTCCTGCTCATCGCCACCGCGGGGGGCTTGTTCCAGTTCGATCCGAATGCGCCGGCGGGGCCGGCCCCCATCGCGGTCGACGAGAACGAGGACAAGAAGGGCTACTACGCCGTCGCCGCGACGACCCTGACGTCCGGCCTGGTGAGCGTCGCGGTGGCGGCCCGGGAGCTCGGCGGCGTCTTCGTCTCCGCGGCCGGCGGCGTGGCAGGCTCCTTCCACGGCATCGGCCTTGTCGGCAAGGACATCAGGACGCTCGAGACGCAGCGCTTCAACGCCCGGGACTACCTGTGGGCGGCCGTGTCCGCCGAGGCGGGACAGCCGGGTGAGGGTGTCACCCGCTTCGAGCTGCGGGCGACCGGAGAAGACGACCCGGCAGGTTGGACAGACTTCAACATCGGCTGGCAAGGCGGGTCCTGTGAGGCCATCGCCTTCGTCGAGGGGGCGGTGTACGCCGGCTCCAACCGCAGCGGCACGCTGACGCTGGACACGACTGCTTCGAGTCCACGGTGGGACGCCGTCCGGCTCGATGCGGGCCTGCCGATCCGCGACAAGGAGCGCCTTCTCGAGGTCTGCGAGGCCATCGCTGCGGCCCCGAGGGCGCCCGGCCCGATCGTGATGACCGGAGGCCCTCGCGGCGTGTTCGCCAGCCGCGACGGGGGACAGCACTTCTCGCTGACATCCGCAGTCGAGTTCACCGACCGGGTGCCACTGCCGCCGCACTGGCTCTACTGCGCCGGCACGCACGCACTCGATCTCGTCAACGAAGAAGGTGAAGCCTGAACCATGGACGCGAACCGCATAGCCCGCCTACTGCCCGAGACCTACCGTTCCGCCATCGCGCCCGGGGAACCGCTGGCTGCCCTCGTGGAGACGATGCAGGCGCTGCACGCGCCGAGCGAGGCGGTCCTGCAGCGAATCGACGACTACGTCCATCCGCTGCGCGCCCCCGACGACTTCGCGCTCATGCTGGCCTCCTGGCTCGACCTGGACCGGTACCTGGACTGGACGGGCGATCACAAGGGTGCGGGCCAGGCCCAGTACGCCGCAGGCCTAGGCAATCTGCGCGTGCTCGCCACCATGGCTGCGCACCTGATGCGATGGCGGGGAACGCGCTATGGGCTCGAGCGATTCCTGGTCGCCGCCACGGGCATTCCGGGCTTCGACGTGGAGGAGAACCCGCCCGGCCCCGATGGTGAGCCCATCCCCTTCCACATCCGTGTCCGCGCGCCGAAAGCGGCCAGGCGGCTGGAGGACCTGGTGCACCGCATCGTCGATGCGGAGCGGCCGGCCTATGTCACGTACGACATCGAGTTCGCGTCAGGTGGTGACCCCATGCCGCCTCAACCTACCTAGGGAGGGTGCAATGCCGAGCTTCGAGATCCCCGACAGCCCCGCCACCGTCGTCCTGAAGGAGCAGACCGTACAAGGCAAGACGCGGCGGACCGGTGCGGCCAGCTTCAGCATCACCAACAAGACGAATCAACCCCTCGCCGGGCGGTTGAGCGTCGTGCCACAGGGCGATGCGAAGGCGGAGTGGTTCGAGGTCATGGGCGAGGCCCAGCGCAACTTCGCGGCATCCGAGACGCAGCAGGCCTCGGTCAACGTCACGGTGCCCGGTGATGCACCCGCCGGCAACTACACCTTCCGGCTGCGCATCGTGAACGTGAACGACCCCGACAACGACTACACCGACGGCGCGACGGCATCGTTCGAGGTACCTGAGGTCGTCACGCCGCCCGCGCACTTCCCGAGGTGGGCCTACTTCGCGATTGGCGCGGCATTGGTTGTCGTCGTGGGCGGCGTCGTCGCCTGGATGATGCTGAGAGGCGTCAGAGTGCCGGACGTCGTGAGCAATCCCCATGACTACGCGGCCGCATCGGCCGAAATCAGTAAAGTCGGCCTGAAGCCTGCCCGCAACCCAACGGATGCGACGAGCGGGACGCCAGGCGCGGTCGTCCAACAGGACCCGAGAGCCGGCGTCCGGGTGAGCAAAGGCTCAACGGTAACCCTCACGGTGGCCGCCGCCCCGATGTCCACGGTTCCAGAGATTCGAAAGCTGACCTTCGAGGCCGCCTTCAAGAAGCTGAGAAGCAACAAACTCGATGTCGGCAAGGTGGGCTGCACCGTCGATGCAAGTCTGGCCAACAGGGTCGTCACACAGAGCCCGGCAGCCAACACGAAGGTCAAGAGCGGTTCGACCGTGGACATCTCGATGGGCCGCGCGACAACCTTTCTCTGCCACCCGATACAGTTCGGGCGGTATCAGAAGGACCTCATGAACCAGAAGACGCAGATACTCAAGGCTACTCCGTTCCTGACAAACCCGTAGCGGCGACCTGGGCAACCATTCGACTGACGACGGGTCGGTCATCACACGACCCCAGGCAGGAGGGCAGCTCGCCATGAGTGAGGTCTTCTCGACGACGACGATTCTCGTGTCAGTACTCATCGGGGCCGGCGGCGCAGTTCTCGCGTTGATCGTTCGGCTGGCGAAAGGTGACGGTGCACAGTCTCTGTGGCGGATGCTGGAGACGTTCCTCACCGGTGCGCTCGGCGCCTTCGTCGCCCGCGCCTTCGTCTACCTGATGATCTCGGCCGGCGGTCACAGCAACACGGCCGTCACGCTGACCAGTCTCTTCTTCCTGATCTGGCCCGGCCTCGTCAATGTGGTGACGCACCTGATCAGTGGCCATCCCCTGATCTCGCAGTCAGGCGTTCTGTGGATCGCTCTGGTGGTGGGGGGCCTCGTGGGCGTGATGGACGGGCTGTGGGCAACGCATCGCTGGCTCGGCATCGGGCCCGTCGCCTTCTTGCTCGACATCACCTGGGGGCTCGGCGGCTCCACCAACGGGCTCTTGCTTCACGTCTACGACACGGTTGCCGGGAAGCATGCTGACGGCCCCAACCAGACGCGCCATGAGTCCCACCGCTACGAGGGAGGCTTCCGCATCAAGGCGGACTACATCTTCACGCAAGGCGCGGTGATGAGCAACGCGACGCAGGCACCACCCGGATCGCCACTGTTCAAGCACGAGACCCTCCACACCTGGCAGAACCGCATCCTCGGGCCGTTCTACTGGATGTCCTACGTGGCCTGGATGATCGTGACGTTCATCCCGGCGCTGATCGTGGGGGCCGCCACCGGCAAGGCGGGCGACGTCATCCAGTGGTGGACCTACTACAACAACACCTGGGAGGTCATGGCCTACGGGGTCGCCGATCCCCATGACAGGGACGGATGGCCGCCGAGCCGCGTCACAGGCTGGATGTGCTGGCCGTGGGCGCTCGTGGTCACGGTGAACGCGTTGGCCACCGTCGGGTTCGGCGCGCTTTTCGTGCTCGCCTTCGCCTCGGCGTACGGGTGAGATAACGATGCGCGCCGTGATCATCGTCGTGATCGTGCTCGTCGTGGCGTTCGTGGCCGTGGCCGTGTACGGCGCAACGCGCAGCAACGGAACGTCAAGCGCCGGAACGTCGAGCACCGGCTGTGGAGCGCCGCCCGCGAACAAGGATGGCCACGTCGACGACTCCTCGATCAAGAACTGGCGCCCGTGCGGCATCGCGAAGTGGCTCGGGGGTGTGACGTCTGCCTTCGCGCCCAAGCTGAGGCTCGACCAGCCGGAGGTGGACCTGCCCGCCAACGGGTCGGCGTCACGGGTGGTCCCGCCCTATCACCCCAGGATCGGACCCGACACGCGCGTCGCCCACGTCACCTTGCAATCGGGCGCCGGCGCGTTCGTGCAATACACCTGCCCGGTGGCAGGCGAGTGTTCCACCAAGCCGACGATCTGCGTGTGCAAGAAGTCTGTGGAGTTCAGCGCGGCCGAGGTGTCGGGGTGCCCGGATGGCTGGCGTAAGGCTCATCTGTCCAACGACCAGGCCAACGTGTTCGTCAAGCGAGCGTGCCAAGACAACAGCTCCGAAGCTTCGTTCGCCATCTACCCGCAGGCGGGGGGCTCCCTCGCGTTCACGGCGCTGGGCAACGCTCCCGCCAAGGTCACCGTGAAGTAATCATGCCGCGCTCCTTATGGCCTTGACGACGCCGACGATCGAGCCGATCAGAAGCAAGACGAGCCAGACGATGCCGATGATCGCGATCACGAGCGCACCGAGAACGTCCGTGATGCTGACCAGGAAGAAGGGAGGGAAGCCGACGAGGAAGGCGATCACCCAGGTCAAGACCAACGACATGCCCGTCAGGACGACGAGGCCCTTGTTCTGCAGGAAGCGCTGCTCGGCCAGCAACAGCAGCACGCAGAACGCGAGCTTGAGGAACATGATCAGCCCCAGCGTCGCCTCTGCCTCGCCTGCGGGGAAGTGCCCCCACGCGGCCATGTAGGCGATGGTCCCGAACGGTACGGCAACGAGGAGGGAGATCATGAGGATGAGCATCGCCAGCGCGAGGAACGCCAGCACGATCGTGCCCAGGCACCCGAAGAAGGAGAGCACCAGGGCGACGATCCCCTGCACTCGTCCGACGATGGCCCGCGGCAGGAGGATGCCAAGTCCCATGGTGACGACGGTGTACAGCAGGAGGAAGTCGAGGATCGCGAGGTAGCGGATGCCCCAGCCGGGATTGCCCGCGTCGATCTGGGCGCTCACGGCGCCGGGGATCATCGAGGAGGATGCCAGCTCGACCGCGATGGCGAGCACGAGCGCAAAGGTGGCCAGCCAGAAGAACGGCGTTCTCATCGTCTCACGCACTGCAGCACCTCCACAGCGGGGCGGGGGACCACGGTCCTGGGACCTGCGAGTGCTCAGGAAGACGGTTTCACGGACGCGGATGTACCACCGATCGTACAACACGTTCCGTTTCGTTTCGATGGTACCGAGCGAATGAAGCCCACTTCACTCTCATGCCGGTGTGAACGGAGGATCGCATGATTCTGTCCTGGTTCGTACGTGTACTCGTGGCGGCGCTGGGCGTGGTGCTCATCATCGTAGGAGCGGCCACGAACACCTCCAAGCAGGTCGCGTTCATCATCAGCGG
Source organism: uncultured bacterium (assembly GCA_964407955.1). Classification (GTDB taxonomy): domain Bacteria; phylum Deinococcota; class Deinococci; order Deinococcales; family Trueperaceae; genus JASBRS01. The sequence goes on from CAYOXR010000176.1 coordinate 14,190, forward strand.
GATCGTCATCATCGCCTGGGTGGTCTACGCCATCATCCGCCAGCTCGCCGCCGGTCTCAGGATCGAGGCCAAGGTGGAGGGCGACGACAAGGAGGTCCAGGTGCTCGGCCTGTTCCAGCTCAACGCCCCCTGGGACTTCATCGCCGCCGTCGTTGCCTTCGCCGGCATCGCCATCCCCTGGTTCGTGACCTGACCTCGGCTGCCGCCAGAGCCACGTGACGCAACCCGTCACTGGGGCGGCAGCTGGGCGTGGCGCCTGGACAGAGAGTCTGTGGCGAGCAGCGTTCACTGGCGCCCGGGGTAGTGACGGCCCCGCACCCAGGTCGCCGCCCCGGACGAATCCCCGGCCGTCGTCTGGAAGGCGCCGACGAGCTGCTGGTTTCGTCGCTGCACACGCAGGACCTCCACCGTCGAGCTCTGCGCGATCGTTCCCTCCTCGACGTAGTGGACGACCAGCGTGTCGCTACGGAAGTAGCGCTTGGTGATGGTGCCTTTGAGCGCGAAGCGGGTGCGGTCGGTGCCGAAGTAAGGCCCCTTGAACGCCGAGGAGTCCTCGTAGACCTTCTCGCCGGTACCCCACACGTCCGTGCCTTCCTGGGCGATGAGGACCGTGTACCAGAGCGTCATGTCGAGGAACGGCGCGTGCACACTCTCGTCCGTGTGCACCTGCATCGTCCAAACGCCGCTCAGGCTGGGCGTCTGGAACATCGGCACGTCCTCGTGAAGCACGAACAGCAGGACGGCAACGACGACCGCGCCGGCGACGGTTCCGCCTGCTTGCAGCGCCAGGCTCCCTAGCAGCGTACGGACTCTGAACCACATGCCACCAAACCCTCCCAGGCATTCCCCTGGACCGTGCCGATCGGCCGGACGGATGCTCCGGGTACCGACGCACCGTGGAGTGCGAGGCACCGAGATCGCGCGGTCGCACCAGCGCGGCGCCACGTGAGTCGCGATACGCTACTCGCGAACGGTCAGTCCCCAACGCGTCGTTCAGAGCCGCAGGTCGGCCGCCGAGCGGATCTCGCCGGACGTGAACGCCTCCTCGGCGAGCAGTGGGTCGCTCTTGTGCAGATCCCCGAACCTGAGCCCCGTCATGTTCTCGATGAGGGCGACCTTCACCTGATAGGTGCGGAACGGGCCGTAGGCGAACTCGAGGTCTTGAACGAGCCGCTTCTGGGTCTCGAGGTAGGCCGTCGCGGAGAGCTTGCCATCATCCTTGACGATGGCGACGACCTTCCAGTACTCCACCGGGATCTGGAACCGGCTGCGGTAGACCTGGTCATCGGCGCGGAACACGGGCCCGGTGAAGACGGTGACCTTGAGGTCGTGCACCGCGGCGTTCTGAAGAACGTA
>CAYOXR010000177.1:0-3335 GCA_964407955.1 uncultured bacterium
GAGGCTGCGGTCGCGCCCAAGCGGTCGCAGCCAAGCGGTCGCAGCCAAGCGGTCGCAGCCAAGCGGTGGGAGGGGCAGAACGGCATGAGCTACCGCGACCTCGGGGTCATCGACTTCCACGTCCACTTCCCCGTGGAGAACACCATGGGCACGCCCGAGTCGGGGCGGCCGCCGCAGCACCCGCTGCTGCAGGCGTACGCGCGCGACCGCAGCGCCCGCATGGCCAAGGAGTGGAACACCGAGCCTGCCGAGCCGGCCGCGCGCAACGAGGACGAGGTCGAGGCCGCGCTCGCGCGCTGGCTGGGCGAGGTGGAGCACTACGGCTTGAAGCGCGTGGTGTTCGTGAGCGCCAACACCAACGACCGCCTCGCCGGCATCGTGGCGCGTCACCCCGAGCGCTTCTCCGGGCTCGCCCACCACCGCCTCGAGCCCGGTGCCGACGTCGAGCTCAAGCGCGCCCTGGACGAGCTCGGTCTACGCGGCTACAAGCTGCTGGGGCCGCGCACGGACTACCCCTTCGAAGCGCCCGAGCTGCGCGGCGTGTGGGAGCTCCTCGCCGAGCGGCAGCTCCCCGCCCTCATCCACTTCGGCTTCCTCGGCCGGGGCGGGGGGCTCGTCAAGCACCCGCGCATCGATCCGCTTTCGCTCTTCGAGGTCGCCCGCGACTTCCCCGAGATCCCCTTCGTCATCCCGCACTTCGGTGCCGGTTACTTCCGTGAGCTGCTGGCGCTGTGCTGGAGCCTGCCGAACATCTACATCGACACCTCCGGCTCCAACCAGTGGATGCGCTGGATGCCCTACCCGCTGACGCTCGAGGACCTGTACCGCAAGGCCCTGGAGACGGTGGGTCCGGAGCGCATCGTATTCGGAAGCGACTCCAGCTACTTCCCTCGCGGCTTCTCGGAGCGCTACCTGCTCGATCAGCTGCGTGCCTGCTACACCCTGAACGTGCCGGAGGCCGACATCCGGCTGATCTTCGGCGGCAACGCCGCGCGACTGCTGCGGCTGGGCGGCAATGGTGACGCGGTGGGCGGCGGCAACTCGTGAGTCGGCCCGCGTTGGGTAGCGAGGAGGGACGGCGTGCCGTGGCATCCCAGCTATCGCGGTAGGGTCCTCGAGCCCGACTACCTGTTCGCGTCCCGGCATCTGCTGCCCCATTTCCTGCACGCGTTGTGCGCCCACCTGACGGCCGTCGGGCGGCTGCCGGTGGCGGCAGGGGACGGCGCGCAGGCCGAGATCGGAGCGCTGCACCGCGCGCTGGTGGCGCTGGAGCGCGCGCCGCTGCCTGCGCAGGAGCCGGACGTGCCCGACGCCTACTTCGCCATCCAGCGGGAGCTGGAAGCCAACCTCGGGCCGCACACCGTGAGCTGGCTGCGCATCGGCCTGTCGCGCAACGACCTGGACATGACCGTGTACAAGATGCGCGCACGCGAGCTCCTGCTTGCCACCGGTGAGCAACTGCTGGCATTGCGGCGCGCGCTGCTCGACAAGGCGGCGGCGCACGTCGACACGGTGCTGATCGCGCAGACACATCACCAGCCGGGGCAGCCGACCACGGTGGCCCACTACCTGGCGGCGGTAGAGGCGCTCCTGGCGCGGGACACCGAACGCCTGCTCGGCGCCTACGGCAGGCTCAACCGCTGTCCGCTGGGCGCGGCGGCGTTGGCAGGCAGCAGCCATCCGCTGGACCGCGAGCTCACGGCCTCGCTGCTGGGGTTCGAGGGGCCGGTCGAGAACACCTACGATGCCGTCGCCAGCTCCGACTGGGAGGCGGAGGTCGTGAGCGTGTCGCAGAGCGCGGCGCTCAACCTCAGCCGCTTCGTGTGCGACCTGCTGTCGTGGACGGCGGCAGGCTGGTTCCGGTTGCCCGACGGCCTGGTGCAGGGCAGCTCGATCATGCCGCAGAAGCGCAACCCGGTGGCGCTCGAGCACGCCCGCACGCGCTTCAGCCGAGCGCTGGGCGCGGCGCAGATGGTGCTGTACTCGAGCCACAACATCCCCTATGCCGACCTCAACGACTTCGGGCCCGACGTGCAGGGCGCCTTGCAGATGCAGTACGTGCAGCTCTCGGGCGGCGTGGACCTGCTGCTCGCCTGCCTGCAGGGCGGCGACTTCGACGCCGGTCGCCTGGCCGCGGCCGCAGCCGTCACCGACACCACCGCAACCGAGCTCGCCGACGAGCTGGTGAGGAGCGCCGGCATGGCGTTCCCCGACGCGCACGCGCTGGTGGCGACGCTGATCGTTAGGCTCCAGGAAACGGGGCGGGCCCTTGCGCAGGCGAGCGTGTCCGACGTGCGCGCCCTGGGAGGGCCCGAGATCGCGCCGGAGGCGCTGGCGAGCGCGCTGGATCCGGCGGCGTTCGTGAGGCGTCGCGCCGGCCTGGGCGGCCCGGCACCCGAGGCGATGGTGAGTCAGCTCGCCGGATCCCGCCAGCGGGTGGAGCGGGACGCCGGCAGTCTGGAGGGGAGGAAGCGGGAGCTGAGCGGAGCGCGCGACACGCTGCGCGCGTCCTGAGCAGGAACGCTGGCGCGCCGCGGCGCAACGAACGCGGGGCGCGACCGCAAAGGAGGCGGTTGTATGAAACGGTTGTTGATCGGCCTGGCCCTCGTGGCCTTCATCGGTGTGGCCTTCGCGCAGAAGACCACGATTACCTACTGGCAGTACGACTACGCCACGCGCGTGACTGCCATGAAGCAGCTGATCGCGCAGTTCGAGCAGGCGAACCCCGACATCACCGTCAAGCAGGAGACCTTCCCGTACGACGCCTACCAGCAGCAGGTGGCGGCGTCGCTGCCGGCGGGTCAGGGCGCCGATGTCGTCCAGCTCTACTACGGCTGGCTGGACACCTGGGCCAACGCCGGCTACGTCAAGCCGCTGCCGAGCCAGTACTTCGACACCGCTGCGCTCGACAAGGAGTTCATCCCCATGGTGCAGGCCGCCAAGCGCAACGGCGAGTACTACGGCCTGCCCACCGCCGTGCGCAGCCTGGCGCTGTTCTACAACAAGGACATGTTCAAGGCGGCCGGTATCCAGGGCCCGCCCAAGACCTGGGACGAGTTCGTCGCGGACGCCAAGCTGCTGACCAAGCGCAACGGCGCACGCTTCTCGCAGGAGGGCTTCGGCATCGCCCCGGACGGGCAGGGCCACAGCCTGCTGCGTGAGGTGCTCATCCGCCAGTTCGGCGGCACGCCCTACAGCGCGGACGGCACCAAGGTGACCTACAACACCGAGGCCGGCCTCAAGGCCTTCGAGTTCTACACCGGCCTGGTCACCAAGGACCAGGTGGCCGTGCTCAACTTCGTGCCGGGCAACAACGGCTACCGCGACGGCTTCAT
>CAYOXR010000178.1:0-3241 GCA_964407955.1 uncultured bacterium
GTGCTGGGCACGTGGTGCTGGGCACGTGGTGCTGGGCACGTCGGTGCCGGGACCGTAGGCGCCGGCCCCGATCGTGGCGGGACCGTCGACGCCTGCCGGGGCTAGACTGCGCACATCATGGGAGTGACCATTGCGGATGCAGCGGCCCGGCTGGCGGCCACGGCCTGGGTTCTCGAAGAGCTCATCACCGGGGTGGACGATGAGCAAGCGCGTTGGAAGCCCACCCCCGAGCGCTGGTCGATCCTGGAGGTCGTCAATCACCTCTACGACGAGGAGCGCGATGACTTCCGCTTCCGCTTCCAGCACCTGCTGGAGCGCCCCGACGAGCCGGTGCCCCCCATCGATCCGCCACGCTGGGCGGTGGAGCGCCATTACAACGAGCGCGAGCTCGGTGCCTCGCTGGAGTCCTTCCTGAACGAGCGGCGCTTCTCGCTGGCGTGGCTCGAGACGCTGGACGTGGGCGAGCCGGCCGGGTCCCAGCCCGCCGGTGCCGGCCTCGATGCGGTCGGCCTCGATGCGGCCGGTCAGGATGCGTCCGCTGCGGCCGCGGCCGGACACACCGGCTTCGGCGAGGTCGCGACGGTGGCCGGTAAGGCCGAAGCCGCCGGTGCGGGTGCGGGTGGGTCCGGCGACGCGGGTTCCGGCCATGGCGGAGTCGACCTCGATGCCGTCTCGCCGTCTGGCCGCCGCGCCGGCGACCTGCTGGCGTCCTGGGTCGCCCATGACCTGCTTCACGTGAAACAGATCGCCAAGCTCCATTACGACTACTGGAGCAAGATCGCGCAGCCCTACACCGTGGACTACGCCGGCGAGTGGCGTTGAGCGCGGCGCTGCCGGCGGTCGAGCGTGATACCGAGGGCGATGCCTGTGTCTGGCGCCTGTGTCTGGCGCCTGTGACTGGCGCCTGTGTCCGGCGTCCGTCGCTTCTGTTCGTGGGCGTCGACGGCTGCGGCCGGCTACAACGGCTTGGCCATCGAGATGTCCGCGACTGCGAAGCCGCTGCGCCGATAGAGCTTGAACGCTCCCGGGTTGTCGCCAAAGACGTGTAGGCCGACGCGCAGCGCGCCGGCTGCGCGCGCACGCGCTTCCACCTCGGCCAGCGCCGCGGCCGCGTAGCCGCGCCGGCGCCGCTTCGGCGCCACCTCGAGGTCGAGCACGAAGGCCTCGCGCCCGCCCGGCGCCTGCTGCAGCATGGTCCAGACGTGTCCGACGCGCTCGCCGCTGGCGGAGTCGACGATGTGGCACAGCTCCTGCCCGGGCGTGTCGACACCGGCGGGCAGCAGCTCGCGGATCTGCTGCCAGCCGCGCTCCTCCGCCTCGGTGTCAGGCCAGTTGCCGGCGCGCACGTGCCCGGCGGCATACGCCGGGACCATGCGAGCGAGGTACGGCTCGAGCTCGTCGGCCACGAGCGGTTCCAGATGGACGGCGCGCGGAGGGCCGGGGACGGTCGCGTCTCCGTGTGCGGCCGCCGCCTCGGCCGCCGCCTCGGTCGGCGTCGACGGCCCGGCGCCCGTCGCCCCGCCGGCCTCTTGCAACGCCGCTGCGCTTGCAGCTGCCGCGTGCCGCGTGAGCAGCGCGTCGGCGAGCACCACCTCGGTGCCGGCCAGCCCCATCGAGCAGAAGAGGGTGACGTCCTCCGCGCTGTCCCGTGCGGCGATCTCGCCGGTGAGGATGCGCTCCAGCCCGACCATGCGCTCGAAGTCGTCGGGATCGAGGAAGTACGGCTCGTAGTAGGCGCTCGCCTGGGCGACGGAGTCGGTGGCGATGCACCTGGCCAGCGTGCCGAGCGCGGCCGGCAACTCTGCCGCACCGCGCCCCTTGGGGCCGACGCTGCTCACGTGCGTGCCGGGCCGTAGCCAGGCGGCGTCGAGCACCGGCCGCCGGCTGGTGGTAGCCAGGATCAGGACGTCGGCGGCCCGCGTCGCCGTCTCGGCATCGTCCACCGCGAGGGCCTCCACGCCCGTGTCGCTCGCGAGGGCGCAGGCGAAGGCGCGACGCTGCTCGGTCCTCGGGCTGTACACCTGCACCTGCGCGAACGTCCTGGCGGCCAGCGTCAGCCGCGCGATGCCGGTTGCCTGACGGCCGCTGCCGATGATGCCCAGCACCCGAGCGTCGGACCGCGCCATCGCCCGGATGGCCAGGGCGTTGATGGCGGCGGTGCGCAGGTTGCCGAGCGCGCGCCCGACCACCACGCCCTCGAGCTCACCGGTCGTGCCGTCGAACACGCTGACGAGCTGATCAAAGGCGGTGGGTGCGGTGTGGTAGGCGCGGAATCCGGCCGGGCCGTGAGGGCCCGTATCGGCGCCGATGGTCAGCACCAGCCGGCCGGCGTCGCCGCCCACCGACGTCCTCGGCGGCGCGTCGAGGCGGCCCTCGGCCTGCAGCCGCAACGCCCGCTCCATCGCGGCCAGGGCGATCTCGGCCGGGAGAAGGGCGCGGACGTCGTCGTCGCTGAGCAGTCGCATGGCAACCTCCCGAGGGCCTTATGGGGTCAGGACCAGGACGAGGCTAACCCGGCACCAGCCACACCACCACCGGCAGCACCGCGAACGCGAGCAGCGTCTGCCCCGTGATGATGCTGGCCATGAGCTCGGCGTCGCCGCCGAGCTGGCGCGCGAGCAGGTAGGCCGAGGTCGCCGTCGGCTGCGCCTGGAACAGCACCAGCACGCCGAGCGCCTCGACCGGAAGGTTGAACAGCCGCCCCACGCCGAACGCTGCCAGCGGCAACAGCGCGAAGCGCGCCACCATGGACACGCCGAGCCCGCGGACGTGCGTCCGGAACTCGCCCGGCACCAGCGCGGCGCCGACGGCCATGAGCCCGGACGGGAGTGCGGCGCGCCCCAGCACCGACACCGCGCCGTCGAGCAGGCCCGGCAGCCCGTGGAACGCGAGGTTGGCGAGGATCCCCAGCACGCTGGCCACGATCAGCGGGTTGGTGACGACCGAGCGCGCCACCCTCAGCGGCGTCGGCGCGGGCCCGCCGGCGAACACCGCCAGCATCAGCACGCTCAGGACGTTGACCAGCGGCACCACCACGGCGATGAGCAACGCGAGAAGCTCGAGCCCGCTGCGGCCGAAGACGGCGGGGATGACGGCCAGCGCCACGTAGCTGTTGAAGCGGATGGTGCCCTGGAACACCGAGGTGAAGGCCGGCCCCGTCAATCCCAGACGGCGGCGTGTCAACAGCAGAAGCAGCGCCAGCAACAGGATGGAGATGGCCACCGACGCAGACAGCCGCGCA
>CAYOXR010000179.1:0-4232 GCA_964407955.1 uncultured bacterium
CAGCGCCTGCCGGCGCTCGTCCGGCAGGTCGGTGCGCTCCTCGACCTCCTTGATGGCGCGGAACAGCGCGTCGCGCTCCTCGGCCAGGTCCTGGGCGATGGGGTCGCTGAAGTCGGGCAGCGGGTCGGCCTGGTCCGGCACCAGCAGCGGCACCGCCACGTAGGCGAGCGCCACCAGCGCCACCACGATCACCAGGATCAGCGTGGCCATCAGCCGGGTGCCTCGCCGTCCGCGTCAGCCGCGGGAGCGCTTTCGCCGCTGCCCGCGCCCGCGCTGGAGCCCGTGCCGGAGTTCATGTCGGGTCCCCCGCCCGCGCCACCGTGGCGCCCGCCCGGCGCGCCCCCGGCGGCTGGCGGCCCGCCGTTCGCCGCCGCCCCGAGCGGCGCCGCCTGCAGCGCCTCGCGCACGCGTGCCAGCGCCGCTGCGTCGGCCTGCGGGGTGGCCTCCGCGGCAGCCCGCCAGCGCCTGAACAACAGGCCCAGCGCCGCCAGGCCGGCGAGGAGCGCCAGTGCGGGAAGCAGCCACACCAGCAGGTGCACGCCCTGCTTGGGCGGGTCCAGGAGGATCCAGTCACCGTAGCGCTGCCGGAAGTAGGCGATGATCTGCGCCTTGCTCCTGCCGGCGTCGAGCTGGCGCTGGATGAGGCTGCGCATCTCGACGGAGATCTGGGCGCTGGAGTCGGCCACCGACTCGGCCGTGCACACCGGGCAGCGCAGCTCGCTGGCTATGGCGTACGCCTGCTGGCTGATCTGCACGTCGCCGACGCCGGCGGCTGGGGCACCGGTTGCGGCGGCGGGTGCGCCGCCGGCAGGCGCGGCCGACTGGGCCAGGGCCGGTGACACCGCCAGCGCCAGGCCCATCAGCGCCAGGCCCATCAGCACCGGGCCCATCAGCACCGGAAGCAGCCGGCGTCGCCCTGCCGCGGCGGCCGAGCGCCTCACTTGACGATCGCCTCGATCTCCTTGGCCATGATGGTGTCGCTGACCGGTCCCACCTGCTTGTACACGACGATCCCCTGGCGGTTGACGAAGAACGTCTCCGGCACGCCGAACAGGGCGTAGTTCACGCCGATGGAGCTGTCGTTGTCCAGGCCCACCGGAAAGGTGTAGCCGAAGCGGGTGATGAACTTGCGACCGGCGTCGTACTGACCGTGGTCCTGCGTCTGCACGCCCACGAACAGCACGCCCTGGGCGCGGTACTTGTTGAACGCAGCCTCCAGCACCGGCGCCTCCTGGAAGCAGGGGCCGCACCACGACGCCCAGAAGTTGATGACGAGGGGCGTACCCTTGTGCGCGTCGAGCGAGAAGCTGTTGCCGTAGGTCGCCTGATAGCGCTGGTAGAGCGGCAGCGTGAACTGCGGCGCGGGCTTGCCGACCAGCTTCGACGGCACGTCGCGGTTGGGTGGGCCGCGGAGCAGGCCGTAGAGGAACACGCCCGCCAGCCCCGCCACCACCACCACCACGATGACCAGCCGCCTCATGCCGGCGAGGTCTCCTCGGCGCCGGCCTCGGCGCGGCTCTCGGCCCAGCGCCGACGCGCCGGCAACAGGCTGTTGATGACGCCGACCACCAGCAGCAGGCCGCCGAACCAGATCCACGACACCAGCGGGCTGTAGATGGTTCGCAGCACCACGTAGCTGGTGTTCGGGCCGATGGTGTTGTCGAGGTTGAGGTAGAGGTCGTGGCTGAAGGTGTACATCACCGCCGGCTTGGCGACCGGCTCCTGGCTCGAGCCGAAGACGTTCAGGCGCGGCCTGAGCGTGGCGACGTGGCGGCCGCCTTTGGAGACGTCCACGATCGCGCCGGAGCTGATGACCGCGGCGCTGCGGTCCATGAAGCGGTCGACCGGCGTGAGCGTGTAGCCCTGGAAGGTCGTGCTCTTGCCGAAGTCGATCTTCACCTGCTGATCGACGCGGTAGCCGGAGCTGAAGGCCACCCCCAGCGCGATGATGACGATGGCCAGGTGGGCGACCATGCTGCCCACGCGGCGCCGGCTCTCGTGCGCGTAGCTCCACAGCACCGACCAGGGGCTGCGCGTGGTCAGCCGCACGCGCGGCACCAGCGCCTGCCCCAGCAGCAGCCCCAGGCTCACCAGGTTGTAGCCGGCCAGCGCCACGGTCAGGGTGGGATAGATCTCGCGCATGCCCAGCAGCAGCGCGAGCCCGCCGGACACCACGAAGCCGCCCGCCAGCCAGGCCAGGTTGCGCCTCAGCGAGGCGCCCTCGGCGCGGCGCCAGGGCAGCAGCGGGCCGATCCCCATCAGCAGCAGCACCAGCATCCACAGCGGCAGCGTCACCTGATCGAAGAAAGGCGGCCCGACGGTGACGCGCTGCCCGCTCACGGCCTCGACCAGCAGCGGGAACAGCGTGCCCAGCAGCACCGTGAAGGTGATGGCGAGGAACAGGATGTTGCCTGCCAGGAAGCCGCCCTCGCGGCTGACCACGGCGTCGAGCTCGGCGCGGTCGCGCACCTGATCCCAGCGCAGGGCGATCAGCCCGAAGGCGAACAGCGTCACCGCCACGAAGAAGGCCAGGAAGGCGGGGCCGACCGGCCCGGCGGCGAAGGCGTGGACCGAGGAGATCACCCCGGAGCGCGTCAGGAAGGTGCCGAGGATCGACAGGCAGAAGGTGAGCGCGATCAGCATCACGTTCCAGCTCTTGAGCATGCGCCGCCGCTCCTGCACCTGCACGCCGTGGATGAAGGCGGTGGCCGTCAGCCAGGGCATGAAGCTGACGTTCTCCACCGGGTCCCACGCCCAGTAGCCGCCCCAGCCGAGCACCTCGTAGCTCCACCAGCCGCCGGCCACGATGGCCGCGCCCAGGAAGCCCCAGCCTGTCAGCGCCCAGCGCCGGGTCTGCACCATCCACTCGCTGCCCGGCCGGCGCGTGATCAGCGCCGCCATGGCGAAGGCGAAGGGCACGGACAGCCCCACGAACCCCAGGTACATCAGCACCGGGTGCACCGCCATCATCCAGTTGTTCTGCAGCAGCGCGTTGGGCCCGGGGCCGTTGGCGGGCGGGCTGGCCAGGGTGTGGAAGGGGTTGGCGAGGAACGCCACCACGCCCAGGAAGAACACCTGGATGGCGGACAGCACCGCCAGCGCCCACGGCCGCAGCGGGCTGAGCGGGGCGGTGAACGCCAGCAGCGCCGTGTACGCCGTAAGCAGGAAGCTCCACAGCAGGATGGAGCCCTGCAGCGCGGCCCACAGCGTCACGATCTTCACCCACAGAGGCGAGCCGATGCTCGAGTGGTTGGCGACGTACTGCACGCTGAAGTCGTTGCTGACCAGGGCCGCCTCCATCACCGCCACGGCGGTGGCGGCGACGAGGAAGGTGGCCACGGTGGCCAGTCGCGCCGAGGTCTGCAGCCGGGCGTCGCGGCGCTGCGCGCCGAGCGCGCCGACCACGGTGGCGTACAGCGCCAGGCCGAACGCCAGGAAGACGCTGGCGGTACCGAGATGACCGAGTTGCAGGTGGATCATGTCAGCCTCTCCCTGGACCCGCAGGCTGCGTTACTGGAGCGTCTTCTTGAGCATGTTGACGTCGATGGGCTGCCCCGGCTTGGGCGGCCGGTAGTTCGAGCTGTGTTTCACCAGCAGCTGGTCGCCCACGAACGTGCCGTTCTTGAAGCGGCCATCCACGACCACGCCCTGGTCGGGCTTGAACAGGTCGGGCGGGGCGCCCTTGTAGACCACCGGGTAGGACTTGATGCTGTCGGTGATGGTGAACGTCAGCGTCAGCGTCTGGCTGTTGAACTTCACCGTGCCCGGCTCCACCAGCCCGCCCAGGCGGATGCGCCGTCCGGCGAAGCCCTGTGGGTCGCGGGCGTACTCGTTGGGGAGCACGAAGTAGACCAGCGAGTTGTTGAGCGCCTTGACGATCATGATGCCGGCCACGGCCAGCACGGCCACGCCGAGGACGGCGTAGACGACCTTCCTCAACGGTCTTCCTCGCGGCGCCCGGCACGACGGGCGCGCGCGGCCAGGTAGAGGCTGTAGGCGGCGTAGGCGACCGACACCTCGAGCCAGATCAACCCCACCCAACGCCAGTGTTGCGCCAGATCAGACACGAACGACCTCCTTGGAGCCGGGGCCGCTCTCGCGGCGCTCGCGCTCCTCATGGCGCGCCATCTCGAGCTTGCCGATGCGCACCCGCTCCGACACGAAGGTGAGATAGATCAGGGCCGCCACGCCGGCGTTGAACACCAGCACGAAGAGCATGGTGGGCGCGACGT
>CAYOXR010000180.1:0-4595 GCA_964407955.1 uncultured bacterium
TACGCGAGCGTGTCTCGCTCCTCGTAGGCATCGGCGAGGCCGGGCCGGCGTTCGCCGAGGCGTTCGCCGCCGATACCGAAACCCGCGTGTGCCACGACGCCGACGGGCGCTCGGCGCTCGCCTGCGCCGTCGCCGCCGCCCTCGAACATCTGCACGCACGCGAGGGCGGCGCCGGGCGGGTGCTGTTGGCACCGCTGGCCACGTCGTTCGACCAGTTCGCCGACTACGTCGAGCGTGCCCGCCTCTTCCGCGAGGTGGTCGCCGAGGCCGGGGGCACCGCGGTGGACGCCGGAGAGGAGGACGTGTGGACCGCCTCCTCGTGACCATCCAGGTTCTGCTCGGCACCCTCGGCGTGGTGGGGGTGACGGCAGCGGCCGCCACCAGCGCACCCGAGCACGCCCTGCGCTTCCTCGCCGGGCTGGTGCTGACGGTGCTGGTGGCGCGCATGACGCCCAAAGGCATCGTGCGCCTCAGCCCGCTGGCCTATGGGATCATGCTGGCGCTCCTGGCCGCCGTGCTGGTCATCGGCGTGTCGCCGCTGGGCTCGGAGAGCAAGCGCTGGATCGCGCTGGGCCCGATCGCCTTGCAGCCGTCGGAGTTCATGAAGGTCACGGTGATCGCCTACCTCACCGCCTTCTTCTACAACCACCTGGGCAACTGGCAGATCTGGCGCCCCATGGTGGTCATCGGCCTGGCGGCGGGCCTCATCGTCGCCGAGCCCGACGTCAGCACGGCGCTGTTCCTGTTCGCGCTGGCGTTCGCGATCATGCTGGCCGCCGGCACCACCATCACGCGACTGTTGTCGATCAGCACCGCTGCAGCGCTCATCGCCCTGCTGGTCGCCGGCCCCTACCTCAGCCAGTTCCACTACCTGCAGCGCCGCATCCAGGGCTTCGCCGATCTGTGGGGCGGCCAGCACCAGACTTCCACCACCAGCTACCAGGCCTACGCGGCCCGCGTCGCGCTCGCCAAGGCGGGCGTCACCGGCGTCGGCGCCGGCGAGCCGGTGGCCGTGCCGGAAGCGGATACGGACATGGTGGCCATCGCCGTGGGGCAGGCGCTGGGGGTGGTGGGCATCCTGGCACTCGTCGCGCTCTACATCCTGCTGGTCGGCCGCGGGCTGCGCATCGCGGCCTCGCTGAACGGCCCGGGGAGCCTGCTGGCGGCCGGCGCCAGCGCCTACATCGGCGGCCAGGCGTGCCTCAACCTGCTGGTCGCCGCGGGGCTGCTACCCATCACCGGGGTGCCGCTGCCGTTCGTGAGTTACGGTCTCAACAGCATGCTCTCGGTCTCCATCGCCATGGGCTTCATCCACGGCGCCTACCGCCAGGCGAGGGCCGAAGGGGTGCGGCTGTGAGCGCCGGACCCCCCGAGCGCGTGGATCTGCTGTTTGCCACCGGCGGCACCGGCGGCCACATCTACCCGGCGCTCGCCGTCGCCGCTGCCGCCCGGGAGCGCGGGCTCGAGGCGGCCTTTCTGGGCCAGTCGGGTGGCATGGAGGCCACGCTCGTCCCCGAGGCGGGCTTCCCGTTCACCGGGGTCGCTGCCGGCAAGTGGGATCGGCAACGCCCCGATCCGCTGCAGGCGCTGCGCGCCGGGCTGGGACTGGTGCAGGCGATCGGCGCCGTCAGGGCCAGCCGGCCTGCGCTGGTCGTGGGGTTCGGCGGCTTCGCGTCGTTCCCCGGTTGCGCCGCCGCGCTGCTCACCGGCACGGCGCTCGCACTCCACGAGGGCAACGCCTTCCCCAGCCGCGTCACGCGCTGGTTCGCGTCACGCGCCCGGCTGGTGGTGCTCGCCCAGGCCGAGGCGGGGGCCCACCTGAGGGCCCGCAAGGTGGTGCTGGTACCCTTTCCGGTACGCGAGGTGCGCGTCGACCGCGCCCGCGCCCGCGATGCCCTCGGGCTCGCTGCGGACGCCCCGGTAACGCTCGTCATGGGCGGCTCGCAGGGATCGCTGGCGCTGAACCGGGCGGTGCCCGAGGCCTACCGCGAGCTCGGTCGCGGGGACGTCCAGGTCGTTCACGCTGCGGGGGCGCGCTGGGTCGATGCGCTGCGCCGCCGCGTCGCCGACCTCCCCGGCTACCATGTGCACCCCTTCGTGGACGCCGCACAGGCGTTCGCCGCCGCAGACCTGGCCATCACCCGCGCCGGCATCGGCACGCTCAGCGAGGCCGCCTTCCACGGCGTGCCGCTGGTGATGGTGCCGCTCCCCACGGCCGCCGAGGATCACCAGTTGCACAACGCCCAAGCGGTCGCGGCAGCGGGTGCCGGGCTGACCGTGCCGGAGTCCGAGCTGGACCGGCTGCCGGAGACGTGGCGCCGCCTGCTCGAGCCGCACGCCCGTATCGCGGCCGCCCAGGCGGCCGCCGCGCGCTCGCCCGAGGGGGCCGCCCGGCGCATCCTCGATGCCCTGGCGCCGTACCTCGAGCGCTCACCGGCCCGCCCGGCCGGCGTGCGGAGGACGGCGCCGTGAGCCCCCGCCGCATCCACTTCGTGGGCGTCGGCGGCGTGAGCATGCACGCCCTCGCGCTCTGGTGCCACCATCAGGGCGACCTCGTGAGCGGCTGCGACACCGCCGGCGGGCCCGTGCTCGACGTGCTCGAGGCAGACGGTATCGACGTCCACCGCGGGCACGACCCGGCCCACGTGGCGCACGCCGACGTCGTCGTCTACAGCATGGCCATCCCCTCGGACCACCCCGAGCTGGTCGCCGCGCGGCAACGCGGCGCCCGCGTCATGCGCCGCATCGAGCTGCTCGCCGAGCTCTTCTCGCAGCGCCGCACCATCGCCGTGACCGGCACGCACGGCAAGAGCACCACGACGGCCATGATCGCCACGCTGCTGCACGGGCTCGGTGTCGATCCCTCGGTTCAGATCGGCGCGCACCTGCCGCTCATCGGCGGCAACGTCCGCTACGGCGACGGACCGGACCTGGTGGCCGAGGTCGACGAGTCCGACCCCGGCTTCGCCGAGCTCCGTCCCGACGTGGCCGTGATGACCAACCTCGAGGACGACCATATCGCCGGCCCCTACAGCGAGCGACGCAACTACCACGCCAGCCTCGCGGACCTCGAGTCGGCGGCGGTCCGCTTCGCCGGCCACGCCCGCGAGCTGCTGTACTGCGCCGACTGGCCGGGACTGTCACGGCTGTTGGCGGGGCACCCGTGCGCACAGCGTTACGGCGAGGCCGCCGACGCGGGCTACCGGCTGGTGGACTTGCAGCTCGGCGGCGAGGGCAGCCGCTTCGGCCTCCAGCGGCCCGACGCCGAGCCGCTGGCGGTCAGCCTGAGCGTGCCCGGCCGCCACAACGCGCTCAACGCCGCCGCCGCACTGGCAGCCGTGGAGCTGGCCGGCTACGACGCCGCCGGCGGGCTCGACGCGCTCGCCGCGTACGGCGGCGTGGGCCGCCGCTGGGAACGCTGGGGCGAGCGCGAGGGCGCGCTGATCGTCGACGACTACGCCCATCACCCCACGGAGGTGGCCGCCACCCTCGCCACCGCCCGCGCCACCGGCCGGCGTGTGCGCGCGGTGCTCCAGCCCCACCGCTGGGTGCGCACGGCGCGCCACTGGCGCGCGCTCGCCGACGCCGCCGCGCTGGCCGACGAGGTCGTCGTCCTCGACGTCTACAGCGCCGGCGAGGCGCTGATTCCCGGCGTGGGCGTCGACAAGATCGTGGCGCGCATCCGTGAGCGGGGCGTCCCGGCATCGCACCACGACCTGGCATCGGCCGAGGCCTACCTGGCGGCGACCCTCGGAGCCAACGATCTGATCGTGACGCTTGGCGCGGGCGACGTGTGGAAGGTCGCGCGTGCCCTCAGCCGGAACGAGGCGCCAAGTGGCACACGTTGAGGTGCGCCGGGTGCTGATGCGCGAGCTGACCACGCTGAAGGTGGGCGGTCCGGCGGAGCTGTGGGAGGTCGAGGACGAGGCGGGCTTGCGCGAGGCCACGGCGGCTCCCTACCGTGTCATCGGGGCGGGCTCGAACCTGCTGGTGTCCGACGCCGGCGTGCCCGGTCGCGTGGTGCGGCTTGGCCGCGCCTTCAACGGCATCGCCGCGTTCACCGGCGCCCCCGACGTGTGGCTGGGCGCCGCCACACCGCTACCCGGCCTGGTGCGGCGCGCGCAGCGCCTGGGCCTCTCCGGCCTCGAAGGCCTGCTGGGAGTGCCGGCCGTGCTGGGCGGCGCGGTCGCCATGAACGCCGGCACCCGCTTCGGCGAGATGAGCGACACCCTGCAGGAGGTCGAGCTCTTCGTCGGCGGCTGCGTCGAGCGCGTCCCGGCCGCCCGGCTGGCGCTCTCGTACCGGCATGCCGAGCTGCCGGAGGGAGCGGTGGTGTTGCGCGCGCGGCTGCGCCTGTCGCCGTCCGACCCGGCCGCCGTGGAGGCGCGCATGCGCGAGGTGGATGCCGCGCGCAAGGGCCAGCCCAAGATCAAGTCCGCCGGCTGCGCGTTCAAGAATCCGCCGGGCGACAGCGCCGGCCGCATCATCGACGCCGCCGGGCTCAAGGGGCTTCGCGTCGGTGACGCCATGGTCGCGCAAGAGCACGGCAACTTCATCGTCAACCTGGGAAACGCCACCGCCCGCGACGTGTGCGA
>CAYOXR010000181.1:0-4641 GCA_964407955.1 uncultured bacterium
CCTGCTGGAGACGGCGGGCGTGGACCGCGTCATCACCGTCGACCTGCACGCCGGCCAGATCCAGGGCTTCTTCGACGTTCCCGTCGACCACCTGACGGCGCTGTCCATCCTCGGCAACCACTTGAAGACGACCGATCTGGCGGGCTCGGTGGTGGTGTCGCCGGACGTGGGCCGCGCCACCGAGGCGAGGCGCCTGGCCAACTTCCTGAACCTGCCGCTGGCCATGCTCTACAAGCGGCGCACCAGCCCCACCGAGACCGAGGTCACGCACGTCATCGGCGACGTCGCGGGGCTCAGACCGATCATGATCGACGACATGATTTCCACGGCCGGCACCATGCGCCGCGGCATCGACGCACTGCTCAAGCTGGGTGCCGAGCCCGACGTGCGCGTGGCCGCCACGCACGCGGTATTCACGCCGCCGGCACTCGAGCGCTTGTCGCACCGGGCCATCAGCCGCGTCTACGTCACCGACACGGTGCCCTTCCACGGCGGGCACGAGTCGGTGAAGGTGCTGAGCGTAGCGCCGCTGCTGGCCAAGGCGGTACGCAACGTCCACGACCACAACTCGGTCAGCTCGCTGTTCACCACCTGAGGCCGGCCTGGCCCGGCGGCCGCCGGGCGGCAGCGTCGCCGACCGGCCCGGCGCCTTTACACGGGGCGGCGCCAGCAAGTATGCTCACATGCTGTCGAGCAAGGGCCGGCGCTGGCCCGCGCCCGTTGGAGGAAGCATGAAGCTGGAAGCACACAAGAGGAGCGCCGGCAACGTCGCCGCCCTGCGCAAGGGCGGCCGGCTTCCCGGCGTTGTCTACAACCGCGACCTCAACCTGACGGTGAGCGTCGACGGCCGCGAGTTCGACAAGGTGTTCCGCAGCCAGGGCACGTCCAGCATCATCGATCTCGCCGTGGAGGGCGAGACCCATGCCGTGCTGGTGAAGCAGGTGCAGATGGACAAGCGTCGGCGCCTGCCGACCCATGTCGACTTCTACGCCGTCACCGAGGGTCAGGTGGTGGACGTGCACATCCCCATCGAGTTCACCGGCACCGCCCTGGGCGTCCGGGAAGGCGGCATGCTGGACGTGCATCGCCGCGAGGTCCACGTCGAGGTCATGCCGCGCCTCATCCCGAATCGCATCGAGGTCGACGTGAGCGAGCTCGAGATCGGCGACAGCATTCACATTGCCGACGTCGCCCCGCTGTTGCCAAGCGAGGCTCGCATCCTCGACGACATGGATCGCACGGTCCTGACGGTGGTGCCGCCGCGACTGGTCGAAGAGGAAGTGGAAGAGGAAGTGGAAGAGGGCCTCGAGCCCGAGCTGATCGGCCACGCCGGCGAGGAAGAAGGCGCGGCGGAGGAAACCGAAGAAGACGAAGGCGAGTAACGTGCGAATCCTGGCGGGCCTGGGCAACCCCGGGCCTCGCTATCGAGGTACCCGGCACAACGCCGGGTACCTCGTGTTGGATGCGCTCGTCGAGCGCTGGCACGCCGACTTCAGGCGCGTCAGGGGCGCGGACGAGGCCCGCGTGCGGGGGCTGCTGCTGGTGAAGCCGCGCACGTACATGAACCTCTCCGGGAGGGCGGTGCTGGCGGCGTTGACGCGCACCGGGGCGACGCCGGACGAGCTGCTCGTCGTCCACGACGACCTGGACCTGCCGCTCGGTCGCCTGCGTTTGCGCGTCGGCGGCGGCGCCGGTGGCCAGCGTGGCGTGCAGGACATCATCGACCGCATCGGCCCCGGCTTCGCGAGACTCAAGGTCGGCATCTCGCGGCCACCGCAGGGATGGGCTCCCGAGCGCTGGGTGCTGAGCGCCTTCGGCGAGGAGGAGCGTCCACTCCTCGAGCGGGTCGTGGCCACCGGCGCCGACGCGCTCGAGCTGGTGCTGTCCGACGGTCTGGAGGCCGCCATGACCCGGCTCAACGGCCTCGACCTGGCCGCGGGCGCCCACCGCGAGGCCGACGCGGGCAGCTAGGCGCGGCGGGCCCGTGGCGCGGCGGCGGGAGCCGTGACAGACGCAGCCCTCTGCTGCAGGCCCGGTCGTCGATACGCCCACCTCACTGTCGGAAAATCTCGGACAACGGCCCTGACACCCGGCGATAGCGTTGGGGGAATGCGGGTGTCGACCCGGACGCGCTTACGCCGGTATGAACGGCGCTTTTCTTCAGTTTAGGAGGCACGATGAAGCGGCCTTGGGTGATGACGGATGGAAACGAGGCCACCGCCTACGTGGCCTACAAGCTCAATGAGGTCGTCGCGATCTACCCCATCACACCCGCGTCGCCGATGGGAGAGTTCGCCGACCTGTGGAGCGCCCGTAAGGACGCCAACCTATGGGGCACGGTCCCGCTCATCCAGGAGATGCAGGCCGAAGGGGGCGCCGCCGGCGCGGTGCATGGTGCGCTGCAAACGGGTGCGCTGACCACCACCTTCACGGCCAGCCAGGGCCTCCTGCTCATGCTCCCGAACATGTACAAGATCGCCGGCGAGCTCACCAGCACCGTGTTCCACATCGCGGCGCGTTCGCTCGCTGCCCAGGCGCTGTCCATCTTCGGCGACCACTCCGACGTCATGGCCGCCCGCGGCACGGGCTTCGCGATGCTGTTCGCCAACTCCGTGCAGGAGGCTCAGGACTTCGCACTGGTCGCCCAGGCGGCCACGTTGAAGGGCCGCGTGCCCTTCCTGCACGTCATGGACGGCTTTCGCACGTCTCATGAAGTGGCCAAGGTCCAGCGCCTGTCCGACGACGACATGCGCGCCCTCATCGACGACGAGGACGTGCGCGCCCACCGTGCTCGGGCCCTGACGCCGGAGAATCCCTTCATCCGTGGCACGGCCCAGAATCCCGACGTGTTCTTCCAGGCCCGCGAGAGCGCAAACCCCTATTACAACGCGCTGCCGGGCATCGTCGAAGACGTGATGAGCCGGTTCGAGGCCGTTGTCGGGCGGCGCTACAACCTCTTCGACTACGTCGGCGCTCCGGATGCCGAGCGCGTGATGGTGCTCATGGGGTCCGGTGCCGAGACCGCCGACGAGGCGGTGCGCCACCTCCAGGCCCACGGCGAGAAGGTCGGCGTCGTCAAGGTTCGGCTATTCCGGCCCTTCTCGGTGGAGCACCTGATGGCGGCGCTGCCGCCCACCACGCGGGCCGTGGCCGTGCTGGACCGCACCAAGGAGCCGGGCAGTGCGGGCGAGCCCCTCTACCAGGACGTCGTGACCGCCCTGAGCCAGTCGGCCGCGGACGGCAGCGCCCCGTTCGACGCCATGCCGCGGGTGACCCACGGTCGCTACGGCCTGTCCTCGAAGGAGTTCACGCCTGCCATGGTGGCCGCGGTGCTGGGCAACCTCGATGCCGAGTCGCCTAAGCGCCAGTTCACGATCGGCATCAACGACGACGTCACGAACCTGAGCCTCGACTACGACGCCGACTTCGACATCGAGCCGGACGACGTCACACGGGCGGTTTTCTGGGGACTCGGCTCCGACGGGACCGTCGGCGCCAACAAGAACACCATCAAGATCATCGGTGAGGAGACCGACGCCTACGCTCAGGGCTACTTCGTCTACGACAGCAAGAAGGCCGGGGCCCGGACGATCAGCCACTTGCGCTTCGGGCCCGAGCCCATCCGCTCGAGCTACCTCATCCGCCGCGCGAACTTCGTGGCCGTGCACCAGTTCGGTTTCTTCGAGCGGCTCGACGTGCTCGAGCCGGCGGCCACCGGCGCCACGCTGCTCATCAATAGCCCCTACGCCCCCGAGGAGACCTGGCAGCACCTGCCGCGGCGGGCACAACGGCAGATCCTCGACAAGGGCCTCGACGTGCACGTCATCAACGCCTACGACGTGGCCAGCGACATAGGGCTGGGCAACCGCATCAACACCATCATGCAGACCTGCTTCTTCGCCTTGCAGGGGGTGCTGCCCAGGGAAGAGGCCATCACGCGCATCAAGGACGCCATCCGCAAGACCTACGGCAAGCGCGGCGAGCCCGTTGTGCGCATGAACTTCGCGGCGGTCGACGCGGCTCTCGGTCATCTGCATGCCCTCCCGAAGCCGGGCGCCGCCGACGGGTCGGAGCTGCCACCGGTGGTGCCCGATGCCGCGCCGGACTTCGTCAAGTCGGTCACCGCCGAGATGATCGCCGGCCGCGGCGACGCCCTGGCGGTGAGCGCGCTGCCCTCGGACGGCACCTACCCCAGCGCCACCTCCCGCTTCGAGAAGCGCAACCTGGCCCAGGAGGTCCCGGTGTGGGACCCCGACATCTGCATCCAGTGCGGCAAGTGCGTGCTGGTATGCCCGCACGCCGTGATCCGCGCGAAGGTGGTCGAGCCCGCGGCCCTGGAGGGCGCGCCCAAGGGCTTCCTGAGCAGCGACACGCGCTGGCGCGAGCTCGAGGGCATGCAGTACACGCTCCAGGTCGCAGTGGAGGACTGCACGGGGTGCAAGCTCTGCGTCGAGGTATGCCCCGCCAAGGACAAGAGCAACGTGTCGCACAAGGCCATCGACATGGCACCGCAGCTCCCCATCAAGGAGCAGGGGAAGCGCTGGTGGGACTTCTTCGTGGAGCTCCCCGAATACCCCCGGTCGAACGCCCTCCACTTCAACACCGTCAAGAACGTGCAGCTGCTGGAGCCGCTGTTCGAGT
>CAYOXR010000182.1:0-2321 GCA_964407955.1 uncultured bacterium
GGATCCTCGATCACCGCCCTGCCCGCCGGGTCGGGCAGCGCCGGCTCGCCCGCCACCGCCTCGGTCACGATGACGCGATCGGCACCCGCCTCCAGCGCGGCCAGTGTGGCCGCTCCCAGCTTGCGGCGCAGCGCGCCGAACACCAGCACGTAGCCCGGGGGCAACGCCGAAGCCAGCAGCGCCGCCGCTGCCGGATCGTGTGCACCATCGAGCACCACGTCGTGTCCGCCGATTCGGAAACGCTCTCCCCGGGCAGGCAGCGGCGGAGCGGCCAGGCCGCGCGCCACCGCCGCTTCCGGCAGCCCCAGCAACCTCAAAGCGGCGGCGGCCAGCCGGGCGTTGCAGGCGCGGGCGCGGTCGGGCGCCGTGCCGGCGGCCCCAGTGTGAGGCGGCTCGAACAGCGGATCGCCGGGGGCGTCGACGTGAAGGGGGCAGCCAAGCCGCGCGGCCGTCCGCGCCACCACGCTCAGGGCCGCACCCTCGGCGGCGGTCACGACCGGCACGCCGGGCCTGAACGCGCCGGCCTTGTCGCGGGCGATGCTACCCACGTCCGCGCCCAAGGTTTGCACGTGGTCCAGCGACACGTTGGTGAGCACCACCAGCGCGACCGGGTCGACGGCCCGGGTGGCGTCGCGGGCGCCGCCGACGCCCGCTTCGAACACGCCCCACTCCAGCCTCCGCCGCGTGAACGCCCACAGCGCCAGGGCGAGCGTCAGCTCGAAGAAGGCCGCCCGCGGCTCGGACAGCGATTGCGCCCTGGCGACGAAGCGGCGCACGCTGTCGCGCGACACCGGCTCGCCGTCCAGCATGATGCGCTCGCGGAAGTCCTCCACGTGAGGCGACACGAAGCGGCCACAGCGGGCGCCGGCAGCCCGCAGCCCGGCGTCGAGCATCGCCGTCACCGTGCCCTTGCCGTTGGTGCCCACCACGTGCACTGCATTCGGCGGCGGGGTGAGCTCGAGGGCGCGCATCAGCGCGTGCATGCGCGCCGGATCGCGCGGGGCGCCGGCCCGGCGTTGGGCGAAGAGCCAGGCCAGCGACCGACGGTAGTCCGGGCTCGCGGCGGGCGCCCCCGAGCGGGCGTGGCTCATCCGTTCTTGTGCTTGCCGCGGCGGGGGCGGCGACGGCGCGACCGACGGCGGCGCTTGCCGCCCCGGCTCTTCGAGGCGCCTCCGCCGCCGCTCCAGTCCTCCATCTCGGTCTCCTCGGCCACTTTGACCAGCACCGCATCGAGGTTGCCGTCGCTGAGGCGCTGCGTCATCTTGAGGACCAGATGGGGCGGCTCGCGGTCGACGTACACGGCACTGCCACCGGGATGCAGCACGTATGCCGCGGCGCTGCGACTGCCGAGCGCAGTGTCGAGTTCGACCTCGCCGGCCCGCTGCACGGTGACGTCCTTGCCCAGCATCGGTACCACCACGTGCTCCTCGCCGCTGAGGGCGCGTAGCTCGAAGAGCAGGGACAGCGGGTCGCGGTACGGCAGCAGGTAGGGCGAGGTGGCCTGCTCGCGGCCGCGCGAGGCGGTGACCAGGCCCTGCTCGGCATCGAACACCACATCGAAGCTGCGCTGCCCGGAGCGTTCGCTGGTCTCCTCGCGGAAGTGCAGGCTCACGGCGCCACCCGGCCGGCAGCGGCTGCGCTGGACCACGGTGGCCGTCCCGAGCGAGCCCTGGAACATCGCCTTGCCTTCCAGCAGCGTGACGCGGTGGCTCCGCAGCACCTTCAGCTCGTGGTTCCCCACCGCTTTGCCCTTGTGGGTCAGGCGGTAGCTGCACACCTCGACCGGCATGGGCCGAGCGTACCACGAGGCCGACGACGGCCGTCCCTCACGCGATAGCATGGGGAAGTAAGCGGCCGGCACGGGCGGAGAGGCGGCGATGGGCATGACGGCGACGAATGCGGGACTCACGCAACGCCCCTGGGGCGAGGCGGAAGGCCGCGCCTGCAGCCTCTATACGCTTCGCAACCGCGCCGGCATGGTGGCGCGCGTCAGCGACTTCGGGGCCACCCTGGTGGCGTTGGAGCTGCCCCCCGATGCCCACGCGGACAGCGGCGTCGACGTGGTGCTGGGCCTGGACGGGCTCGCAGGGCCCGACGGCTACGCCGGCACGCAACCGTACCTGGGCGCGGTGATCGGCCGCGTCTCGAACCGCATCGGCGGCGCCGCATTCGAGCTGGCCGGTCGGCGCGTGACGCTGCCCGCCAACGACGGCCCGAACCACCTGCATGGCGGGCCGGGCGGCTTCCATCACCGCCTGTGGGCGGCGCAGCCGCTGCCGTCGGCGGACGCGCCGGCGCTCGCCCTGAGCTACCTGTCCGAG
>CAYOXR010000183.1:0-1990 GCA_964407955.1 uncultured bacterium
AGTTGGTCAGCAGGATCTGCTTCTGGAAGCGCTCGGGGGCGGTGCCGGTGTAGCGCTCCAGCACCTCCCTGCCGATCCGCCACTTATCGTCGTTGTTGTAGATCAGGTTGGGGTTCGCCGGCCTGGGTGCGCTGTCGTCACCGGCGTCGTCGTCCGGCCGCGAAACCGTCGCCTTGTCATCAGACTCCATGGACCATGCTAGCGCCTCGAGCCGCCGCTCAGGTCAGGAACCCCACCACCTCGGGATCGAGACCGTCGGGCAGGCGTCCACGCCCGCGCTTGGGGCTCAGCTCCGCGGCCAGGGCCCTGGCCTGCTCGAGGTAGGCCGCGTGGTCCTCGGCCGCCGAGCGTGACGAGCGACTCACCGCCGGCCAGCGGCGCGTGTCGAAGCCGCAGGGCAGCTCGGGATCGCCCTTCCGGTGCGCCCAGGCCCCGCTGCGCCAGTCGAGACGGTAGAGCGGCACGAAGCGCGCGCCGTGCTCGGCCACGAACTCCACGGCATCCAGCAGGAACGCGAACGTCTCGTCGTCGATGGCGTAGTGGAAGCTGAGCCGGCTCCAGCCCGGCCTGACGGCCTCGAACCCCGCCTCGATCGCCTCGTGCACCTCGCGGGAGAGCGTCGGCTCGATGCCCAGCAGGGTGTGACCGTAGGGTCCGGCGCAGGAGCAGCCGGCGCGCCCCTGGATGCCGAAGAGGTCGTTGAGCAGCCGGATCACGAAGCGCGGGTGGAGCGTGCGGCCGCCCGCCAGCACCTCGAACGACACCACCGCCAGCCGCGGCGCCTCCAGGTTGCCCAGCAGGCGCAGGTTGGGGTGGCGTGACAGGCGCGCCAGCGCGCGCCCGATCAACGCCTCCTCGCGCGCACGGATGCGCTCGGCACCGACGCGCTCCTTGACCTCGAAGGCCATCGCCGCGCGCAGCTTCTGCAGGATGGCGGGCGTGCCGGCGTCCTCGCGCGCCTCGATGTCGTCGAGGTACCACTGCTCGCTGGCCGTGACGAAGCTCACGGTGCCGCCGCCGGCGGTGGTGGGGCTGGGCTGGTCGTAGAGCCCCTGGTCGAACAGCAGCAACCCGGGCGAGCCGGGGCCGCCGACGAACTTGTGGGGGCTGAGGAACAGCGCGTCGATGCCGTCCTCTCGGCCCGGCCTCATGTCGATCGTCACGTACGGGGCAGAGGCCGCGAAGTCGAAGAACGCGGCCGCCCGCTGCGCGTGCAACAGCCGCGCCACGGCCGGCACGTCCGTCAGGATGCCGGTGACGTTGCTGGCGGCGGAGAACGAGCCGATCTTGGGCCTGCCGGCATAGCGAGGGTCCTCGAGGGCCCGCTCGAGCGCACCCAGGTCGATGGCGCCGCGGTCGTCGAGCGGGATGCGCACCACCTCGGCCAGCGACTCGCGCCAGCTCAGCTCGTTGGAATGGTGCTCGTACGGGCCCACGAACACCACCGGCCGCTCCTCGGGCGCGAGCACCGCCAGCACGCGCTCACGCAGGCTCGAGGGCACGGCGAGGCCCAGGATCTCCTGCATGCGCTTGATGGCTCCGGTGGTGCCGCTACCGGTGAAGATCAGGCGGAAGCGCGCATCGGCGCCGAGCTGACGCTTGATGTACTCGCTCGCCTCGTGCACCAACCGCGTCGTGTGAGCCCCGGTGGCGCTGTCCTCGGTATGGGTGTTGGCGTACAGCGGCAGCACCGCCTCCCGCAAACGGTGCTCCACCGACGCCAGCGGCAGCCCCGAGGCGATGTGGTCGGCGTAGGTGATGCGCCGATCCCCGAAGGGCGTGGACACGCACGCCCCCTCCACCAACATGTCGCACCTGAGTTCGTCCAGGACCGAGTCGTTCACGGTCGGAGCCTCCTCACGCTCATCTCTTGCCGCCGGCCCTCGAGCGGGCCGCCGCCGCGCCAGCGTCGCCTTACGGGGCGGCAACCGTCTACGCCGCCCGCTCCGGCGCGAGGTGCGGTTCGAGCCGCGCCTTGAGCGCGCCCTTG
>CAYOXR010000184.1:0-1692 GCA_964407955.1 uncultured bacterium
TCGGCGAGCACGCCGGTGGGCACCTCGAACAGGAAGACCGCCAGCTCGAGCGCCGTCCCCACCAGCACCAGCTGGAGGGCGTCGAGGTGGGCGACACGGATGCGGTAGACGTTCGCGAGTGTGCTGTAGCTGGCGAAGAACAACGCACTGCCGGCGGCGTAAAGCAGGTACGCCGCCGAAGCCGGCAAACCGGCCCTACGGCGATTGGACGCAGGCAAGGCTCAGGCCTCGGCCTCGTTCACCGTCTCTTCGGGCTGCGCAGACGTCTCGTGCCAGGCGAGCACCGTGATGACGCGCCGCTCGTCGGCCTGTTCCACGATGAAGCGGACGCCCTGATGCCGCAACGACTCGCCGACGTGCGGGATGTGGCCGAACTCGTCGATGAGGAAGCCCGCCAGCGTGTCGTACTCGCCATCATCCTCGAAGGTCAGCCCCAGGTCCTCGGCCACGCTCTCGAGATGCGCCGAGCCCTGGATCCGGAAGTGACCGTCCTCCAGAAGGACGATGTCCTCTTCCTCCTCCTCGTCGGTCTCGTCGTAGATCTCGCCGGTGATCTCCTCGATGATGTCCTCCAGAGTCACCAGCCCGGCCGTGCCCCCGAACTCGTCCACCACGATCGCCATGTGGTTCTTGCGGATGCGCATGTCGCGCAGCAGCTTGAGGATCGACAGGGTCTCGGGCACGTACTGCGGCGGCGTCATCAGGTCGGCCACGCGCGTGGTGTGAAGCGCCTCTGGCCGTCCCAGGTACGGCAGCAGGTCACGCGCATAGACGAAGCCACGGATGCTGTCGATGGTTTCGCCGTAGACCGGTAGCCGGCTGTAGCCGTGCTCGGTGGTGAGCCGCAGGAGGTCGATCATGCTGGCGTCCTCGTGGATGGCGACGACGTCGACCCGGGGCGTCATCACCTCACGCACCACCGTCTCCTCGAGATCGATGATGCCTTTGATCATCTCCTCTTCCTGCGCCTCGATCACGCCCGATTCCTCCGCGCTGCGCAGCATCAGGCGAAGCTCGTTCTCGGTCAGCAGCGGGTTGCCGCCCGGCTCCAGACGAAACAGCCGCAAGACGTTTCCGGTGATCCAGGCGAAGGCCAGGCCGATCGGGTAGAGCACGATCGACATCACGTAGACCGGCCGGATGACCGCGCGAGAGAAGCCCACGGCGTGGTGCACCGCGATGGACTTGGGGGTGATCTCGCCGAATACGAGCACCAGCAACGTGGTGATGCCGGTGGCGTAGCCCACCGCCAGCGATCCGCCGATGCCGTGGCGTTGGGCAGTCTGGATCGCGATCTGCGTGATGAGCGAGGCGGCTGCGATGTTGACGAGGTTGTTGCCGATGAGCAGCGTGGTGATGAAGCGGGTCGGCTGCCGTTCGAGCAGCGCGAACGCGCCGGTGGGATCCAGCCCCTCGTCGCGGAGCTGGCGGATCTTCCACTCCCCCAGAGCGGTCAGCGCCGTCTCCGAGCCCGACATCAGCCCCGACAGCACCAGCAGGGCGGCGATCAGCGCGATCTGGCCGACGCTGATGCCGCCGCCCTGCACAAGCGGCGTCTGCGCGATGACCACACTGAAGAGGGGAAGGGCAAGGCCCAAGAAGACGAGACGGAGGAAACGGGTAGATCGGTCCGCTGGATTGTCTTCCATCAGCTAGGGGGATTGTAGCATAGCGCTCCTGACGCGTTAGAGG
>CAYOXR010000185.1:0-2274 GCA_964407955.1 uncultured bacterium
CGGGGCTCTCGAGATGCCGCAGCAGGCTGTCGTTGTGACCGTCGAACACGGGAATCATGTCGCCCAAGTCTACGCGTTCGGTTGTCCTGGGCGTGCCGTTTCAGGGCATTTGTCCATTGGTTCACAAACCCCCCGGGGATATCGTGGTCCACGAAGGAAATAGGCGGGCCGAAGTGCGACCGACGCCCGCCAACACAGGAGGCGAGGATCAATCATGAAGGACAAGCTCAACATCATCGTCATGAACGGCACCGTCGACAAGCTGCTGGCCATGGCCACCATCGTGTCGGGAGCCGTCGCCATGGGGAAGGACGTCACGCTCTTCGTCACCTTCTGGGGCCTGATGGCGTTCAAGAAGGGCGCCTGGCAGGACCCGGCGCAGCAGAAGCTGCCGGCCGAGTACCAGGAGTTCGCCCCGATGATGCAGCAGGCCATGCAGAACATGGGCGTGAACCCGTGGATGCAGACGTTGCGCACGGCCAAGGAGTTGGGCAACGTCAAGGTGTACTCCTGCAGCATGACGCAGGACCTGTTCGGCATGAAGATGGGCGACCTGGAAGACGTCGTCGACGGCGAGAAGGGCGTCGCGGGCTTCATCGCGGAGTCGCAGGACGCCGAGGTCCTGGTCTTCTGAGGCCGCGGCCATCGGGCCGCTTCGTTGAACAGCACGCGTGACAGACGCGAGAGGAAACGGATGACGATGACAGACACCGCCAGCCAAGGCATCAGCGTGAAGCAGGAGATCGACGCGCGCGGAAGCGCCTGCCCCGGCCCGCTCATGGAGCTCATCCGCGGCATCAAGGCCGCCGGCGTCGGAGACGTCGTGGCCGTGCTCTCCTCGGACCCCGGTTCGAACAAGGACATCCCCGAGTGGGTCGAGAAGATCGGCTACGAGCTCGTCGCGAACGAGGACCACGGCGAGTACCACCGCTTCGTGGTGCGCAAGACCAGGTAGTCCGCACTCACCCGCGCTCCCGCGGGCCGCTCGCCCGCGCGGGGCGCCGGAGCCGGGCCCCCACGGGGCGGCTGTCAGGAGGCATGCATGCATCGGATCGTCATCATCGGGGGAGGGCCGGGCGGCACCATCACCGCCAATCACCTCGCGGAGGCGCTCGCGTCCGAGATCCGCGACGGCAAGGTGGAGATCACGCTGCTCACGGACAGGCCCGAGCAGGTCTACAAGCCCGGGTTCCTGTATCTGGCGTTCGGTCTGGAGACCCCGGAACGCATCCGCAGGCCCGTGCGGGAGCTGGTGAGCCCGTACGTACACGTCCACGTGGAGCGCGTCACCAAGGTCGACACGGCGGAGCGCCGGGTGCTCGTGGAGGGCGGCAGCACGTTCGCGTTCGACCAGCTCGTGCTCGCCACCGGCGCCAACCTCGACCCCGCCGCGACGCCGGGGCTCACCGAAGCGGGTGACTGGTTCTACGACGAAGACGCCGCCATGCGCCTCCACGCCAAGCTGGAGAGCCTGGAGGCGGGCAAGGTCGTGATCTCCGTGATCGGCGCGCCGCACATGTGCCCGGTCGCCCCGCTCGAGATCACGTTCATGCTGGACGACTGGCTCCGGCACCGTGGCCGGCGAGACAAGGTCGAGCTGACCTACACCTATCCCATCAACCGCACCCACACCATCGCCGAGTGCGCCGAGTGGTCGACGCCAGAGATGCAGCGCCGCGACATCCACATCGAGACGTTCTTCAACGTCGAGGCGGTGGACGCCCAGCACCGGGTGGTCCGCAGCATGGAAGGCTCGGAGCTTCCCTTCGACGTGCTGATCGCGGTCCCCGAGCACCGGAGCGCGGCCTTCCTGGAAGCGTCCGGACTGAGCGTCGCGGGCTGGGTGCCGACGGATCGGGAGACCCTCGAGGTCAAGGGGCAGCAGGGCATCTGGGCCCTCGGCGACACCACGGACCTGCCGGTATCGAAGGCAGGGTCCGTCGCGCACTACCAGTCCGCATCCCTGTCGAAGAACGTGACAGCGCGCGTGCACGGCCTCGGCCCCGTCGCCCGCTACGACGGCAAGACGATCTGCTTCGTCGAGTCGGGCCTGGACCGGGCCACGTTCATCGAGTTCGACTACCTGCGGCGGCCGCACGTGCCGGCTCCGACCAAGATCATCCACTGGGCGAAGCTGGCCTACAACAACGCCTACTGGCTCACCGCCAAGGGCGCTCTGTAGAGGAGGCGACCATGGCGAACGAAAGCACCCTTCCCACCGATGCCGAGCTGTCGCAGAAGCTCGACCTGATCCTCGGCAAGATGGAGGGGATC